>CACYDY010000067.1 GCA_902773245.1 uncultured Ruminococcus sp. | reverse complement strand
TTAAGAAGAGGGGCATTTTGGCAGAAAATGCCCCTTAGTTTCGGTTTGCACAGTGTTACCTCGCCGCTCCAAGGCGACACAATAAAATATGTACACAGATTGTTTACTCATTCAAAAACCGTGTGAGATACCTCATCAAAAAGCCCTTGTTTTAAAAAAATATCCTTTAGACGTTTAAATCTAAAGGATAAATCATTATTTATTCAAACCTATCAAAATATAAACCAAAGACGACATGAAACAGAACATAACCGTACTCGTCAAAACAACGCCTTTAACTGCCTTTAACAATCTCCTGCGCTTTGATAAATCAATCTCTGCCTGATCGATCGAAACTCCGATGACAACAGAACCGATTATAAAAGTCATCACAAGATATCTGAAATCCATTGAACAGTTGTGAGGATAGTCAAAAATAAACTTAAAATAAAACAGCATCATCAATGCGTAGTAAAGAATTAAAAAGCCTCTCAATACTCCGTCGACCTTATCTGTTTTTCGGAAAAGGAAGTACACGCCTGCGATCAGCGAAATTGCGATCATAATAATATTAAGCACCAACAGCACCCTGCAATACGGTGTGATACCCGAATAATACTTGACAAAATTATATTCGCCGAATACAGACGTTTTTATTATTGCCACGAAAGGATTATACTCGTAAAAATCGGCTCCCGTAGCTATTCTGTTCAAAAACACATTTTCAAAAGGGTGGTTTGAAAAACCAAAAAGTCTTTCGGCAGCAGAGTAATTTCCTATATACTGTTCCGAGGTTTCGGGAAGCATCGGAACAAAATTGATCGCTATGTCAAACTTCACCGCATTTCTTATATAATACCACAGTCCCAGCGGAAAACATACGCATGAAAAAACAGCGTACTGTTTTATGACGGGAAGTCTTTTTTTCTCGGTAATAAGATAGATCAAAAACAACATAGCGATCGGAGGCGCAATGAGTGCAGCGGAAAGCTTGACCGACATTCCGAGTCCGATCGCAGCCGCAACAGGAATAATATTCTTCGTACTCGGTGAGTAATACCAATTTATAGCAGCATAGAGCGCAAGCAATGTAAACAGAGTTGCCAAGTTATCGTTATTAATGCTGCCCGACAACAGAATAGCCGTGGGGTGAAAAGTCATTATTGCCAACGGTACTATTTTCGAAAATCCCCTGAGATTAAGTCTGTCCAAAATACGCTCGCAAACAACCAAAGCAATCATAGAGTAGATCAGCGTCAAAAACGGCAGACTGGCAACCGCGCGTTCATAGCTCATTCCAAACGTTGTCAGCAATCTCATCCAAAGCGCAGCTAAAAAGTGGTGAAGAGGCGGGTGATAAAACTGCGCTCTGGCGATCGGGTCGGATTTCGGAAGCGTAAACCCATGGTTATAAAAATACTCAATATATGCAGAGTGTCCTTTTGTGCCGCCAAACGGGAAAACATCATGCTGTCTTACTCTTGCTGTGACAGAGGTTATCAAAACATAATTCAGCCTGACGGCAAAACCTGCGGAAAACATCAGCAATATTATATTCTGCGTGGTAAGCTTTTTTGTAACGCCAAGATACACAGCCGCCAAGGCAACAAGAGTCAAAGCAAACACAGGAAATCTGACGCCGCTCAGATCCTTTGTCTTGTCGAAAACAACGGTTGACAAAATACTTAAAACCGTAACTGCTGCCATAAATATCTTCAAAACACCGCTGTCAACATCCGACTGCCTTGTTAAAACTGTATTCTGATCGGAACTTTTTTTCAGATTTTTACTGTCCATTTTATCAACCCTTATCATTTTCCTTAGTTTCATGATAAGACTTTTCCGTATTTACATTCCAGATCTCGGTTTTGTCGTTTGATCCGGTTTTGATAGCTTCAACGGCTTTGAATGCGGTAACCATGGAATGATCCATATTGTTGTAGCGGTGCTGACCGTTTCGTCCGATACAGAAAAGATTGCTGTATTTGTTGAGCTGCTCTACAAGAGTATCCATCTGAGCATATGTGTCAAAATAAGCAGGATAAGCTTTCTTGATCCGCTCACGGTGGGAATCGATGACCTGGCTTGTGGTAATAACACCCATTGTTTCAAGCTCCTTTGCAGCCATTTCGATGCATTCCTTATCGGACATATTCCAGAAGCTGTCGCCCTCTTCGCAGAAATATTCAAGACCTATCCAAACATATTTTTCGGGATCGGTTACAAGATACGGACTCCAGTTGTTAAAGATCTGTATTCTTCCAAGCTTTACGTTTGTATCCTGAACATATATCCAACAGTCGGGAACGATGTTGCCGAGAGTCTTGATATCTGTTTCGTTTTTAAGATTAAGCTTGTCAACAAGCAAGCCCACGGTTACAAAATCTCTGTAAGGCAAGCCCTTTGCTATTGCAACAATGTCATCGTTTGGCTTGTCGCCTGTCATTCCGACCACAAGATCCTTTACGGGCATGGTTGAGATAAACACGTCGCCCTCTACGGTGATACTGCCGTTTTCGGTTTCGCACACAACCTGTGTAACCTTGTTTTTGTTGAGTACAATATTCTTAACTGCGTAACCCATTTTCAGCGTGCCGCCAAGCTTTTGGACCTCTTCGGCTACAGTTTCCCAAAGCTGCCCCGGTCCGTACTTAGGATACCAGAACTCTTCGATCAAAGATGTTTCAACCTCGGCATTGTTTTTATTTCCGCCGAAAGCCTTTTTAAACATATCCTTAAGCACAGCTCGAATAGACAGCCCTTTTACTCTTTGAGCGCCCCAATCGGCTGAGATCTCGCTCGGGTGACGTCCCCAAAGCTTCTCGGTATATCCCTCGAAAAACATACTGTAGAGCTTTTTTCCGAATCTGTTGATATAGAAATTTCCGAGATTTGTTTCCGGTTTTTTAAATACCGACGCTTTCAAATAGCTGAAACCGGCCTGCATGGTCGTGAGGAAACCCATGTTTTTTATTGTCGACCACTTCATTGAAACAGGATAGTCAAAGAAGTGTTTGTTGTAATAAATTCGTGAAATTCTGCGTCTGATGAGCATTACCCTGTCTTCCTTGTTAGGGTCGGGACCGCCTTTTTCGAGCGGCTTTTCACGTGAGAGCTTTTCATCGTCAAAGCTGTTCACGCCCTGGATAGGCATCATCTTTTTCCACCAGTTCATAACGCTGTCGTCTTTGGAGAAAAATCTGTGACCGCCGATGTCCATTCTGTTGCCGTTATATTTTACGGTTTGAGAAATACCGCCGATAACGTGTGTTTCTTCGAGTATTTCAACTTTGTACTCTTTATTGCCGCCGTCCTTGAGCAATTCATAGGCAGCAGTAAGTCCGGCAGGACCTGCGCCTATAATTACAACTTTTTTCATTTCTATTCCTCCGAAATCTTCGAATTTATGCAGATGTATGTAATTAACAAATCACTGTCCACAACTTATGGATTTGTTCCTGTCGACCCAAGGTTTTGAATCTACTTAACATTTATTGACGTCACCCATACCCCGAACCCTGCATACATTTACTCTACTCTTAAGTTGTAGATAGTGATTAACAAATATCAAAATTTTACTCTTCGCAGTTACGATACAGTATAAACTTTCTTGCGCAGAAATTCCATATATATACTATCACAGTTGCGAGAAGCTTTCCAATGATATAGTATTTATCTGTAGGAATTATCGAACCGAATATTTGATTTCTTACAAAAAAGCCTTCGCCGAAAAGACCTTCCATTGCAAACGGCGCAATGATCAAAGAAGTCAAACCCAAACCAATAATACCTATTACAGCAAAAGCAATAAAATCAAAAACTCTGTTTTGAACCTTTGCTTTTGAAAACACCCAAAACGTTGAAATGATATAATTAACCGTCAAACCTGCAACAAAACCAATCACCGTCGCGCCCGTTTCTGGCATCTTAAAAAGCTCCCTGAACAGGATCAGAAAACCCATATCGGCAACCGTAGCGATCCCGCCTACAAACAAGCTTCTGAAAAACTGGATAAAGGTGTTGTTGGTTTCGGAAATAAAAAGCGAATTTATAAATCCTTTTTTTTGCGAAACGACCGCTGTATCAGATAAGTTTTCACTCATAGTATTATCTCCGTATTCTTAAATAATCAGCCGAAATTATCGGCGGCAGTTCAGATGACAAAAATAAAGAGAAATTGCCACAAACAATATTATGATATCACACTTTCAAGAATAAAACAATAATTTATTAATAAATTTCTGCATTTTTTCTGATATTTACATAAAAGCACTCAAAGACGCAGAAAAAATCTACGTCTTTGGTAAATTCAATAAACAAATGACAATTTTGCTCCGTTTTATACAAAACAAACACAAGTAAATAATATTTATTATTATAAATTAAGAATTTTCCTTGTCTGCCAGCATTTGGTTGATAAGATTTGCGCACATATAAACATTTCCGCCGCCCATTGTGAGGATAAGATCCCCGGGCTGCGCATTTTCGCAAACATATTTTGCGGCATCTTCGAACGAATCAATACATTTTGAGCCTTTTACCTTTTTTCCGAGATCCGTGTTATAAATATTGTAAGTATTTGTTTCTCTCACCGGAAGGATCTCAAGAATTACGGCTTCATCAACGATGGACAATGCTTTTGCAAAATCATCAAGCAAAACGGCTGTACGGGAATAGGTATGCGGCTGAAAAACATTCCAAACCTTTTTGAAACCCATGTTCATGGCTGCTGTCAAAGCCGCTGTGATCTCGGTCGGGTGGTGAGCAAAATCGTCTGCAACGGTAATTCCGCAATGCTTTCCCAAAATCTCAAAGCGTCTGTGAACACCCGTAAACTTGTTCAGATGTTCTGCGATATCGTCGGGCTGTACTCCAAGATAATAAGCCGTCGACGCAGCAGCAAGAGCGTTATAAACATTGTGTTTTCCAGGAACGGAAAGCGCTATGCCGCACAGCTTTTTGTCCTTATAATAAAAATCAAATGTGTCATAAACTGTTGTGTCGGGAGAAGTCATAACTGCGCGGAAATCGTTATCATTGCCAAAACCGAACGTCAAAACCTTGATACTTGCATTCTTCACACTATCCAAAGCATTTTCGTCGTCACCGTTGACTATCACCGCATCAGAGGTTTGAGCGACAAATTTTCCGAATGATTTTTTTATGTTTTCAAGATTTTCAAAGTAATCCAAATGATCCGCATCAACATTGAGAATAACCGAAACTGCGGGCGTTATCTGAAGGAACGAGTCCACATATTCGCACGCTTCGCACACCATTGTATCAGATGTTCCTACATAACTGTTTCCGCCGATAAGAGGAAGCTTGCCGCCAATGATAGCAGTCGGTTCAAATTTGCTTCCGATAAGGATCTGTGAGATCATAGCCGTTGTGGTTGTTTTTCCGTGAGTACCGGAAACTGCAACGGCATTTTTGTAAACTCTCGACAGAATGCCAAGCATAACGGATCTTTCAATAGTGGGAATATTTTTCTCTCTTGCGGCAACAAGCTCGGGGTTATCCTGTTTTACTGCCGCAGTATATACAACAAGCTCGGCACCATTTATATTCTCCGCTGCATGACCCATGTAAACCGGAATGCCGTAGCCTTTAATTCTTTGAAGTGTATCACCGTCGCTCATATCCGAACCGCTGACCTCATAGCCCTTTGAAATGAGGATCTCGGCAAGCGGACACATACCCGAGCCTCCTATTCCGACAAAATGAACTCTCTTGATCCTGTTCAAAATATCATCATAGGTTTTATCACAAAATTTATCAACGTACAATTGAAAGCACCTCTCTATATATAATTAACATGGTATAAATTGTCTAATAAACATTATATATCAAAACGGATAAAATATCAACAGCAATATTGATATATAAAAGCCCTCACCGGGGCTGTTTTTTTTGTTGAATTAAACTTGAAAAAATGTTATCATAATGTTATTATGATATAAGAAAAGTTTTTTTGTCAAAAGGTGATAAAATTGCAGATCAAAAAAAATGATATTATTGAGCTTGAGATCACGGAAATTACGGGACAGGGCAGCGGAATAGGAAAGTACGACGGTATGGCTGTTTTTGTTCCCTTGACGGCGGTTGGTGATAAAATCAACGCCCGTATTCTTAAAGTTAAGAAAAACTACGCCTTCGGAAAGATCGAGAACATAATTACACCATCAAAAATCAGGATCGAACCCGATTGCGAGTGCTATTCAAAATGCGGCGGCTGTGTTTTCAGACATATTTCATACGAAGAAGAATTGAAAATAAAAAAGCAACGAGTTTACGACGCACTCACAAGAATCGGAAAAATTGAAAATTTTGAAATGAACGACATCGTCGGAAGCGACGAACCAAACGGATACAGAAACAAATCACAAATTCCCGTTGGCAAAGATAAATATGATCATGTTGTCATGGGATTTTACGGCAATCACAGTCACAGAATTGTCGGCAGCGGAGAATGTCGTCTGCACCCAAAAGAATTTGATGAAATTGTTGAGATTTTTAAAAGTTGGCTGGATAAATATAAAATACCTGTTTACGACGAAACCGCCCACGAAGGATTGATTCGGCATCTGTATTTGCGTCATGCAAAGAAAAGCGGAGAGATAATGATCTGCCCTGTTGTAAACGGCAGCAATCTTCCAAATAAGAAAGAACTGCTTGATGCCTTGACAAATCATTCTGACAAGATCACGAGCATAGTTTTGAATATTAACACTGATAAAACAAATGTGGTCTTAGGAAAAAAATGCGTTACTCTTTACGGAAAGGATTTTCTGACAGACGAGCTCTGCGGATTAAAATTCAACATATCTCCCCTTTCCTTTTATCAAATAAACAGAGATCAGACCGAAAAGCTGTATTCAATTGCGGCTCAATACGCAGACTTAAACGGAACGGAATTTCTGATTGATCTGTACTGCGGAGCGGGAACAATCGGACTTTCGATGGCAAAAAGAACAAAAAATATTTTGGGAATAGAGATCATACCCCAAGCGATTGAAAATGCAAAAGAAAACGCACGGTTAAACGGTATTACAAATGCACAGTTCATATGTTCGGACGCTTCAAAAGCGGCAGAAGATCTCTCAAAGAAAAACCTCAGACCCGATATTGTAATTATCGACCCCCCGAGAAAAGGCTGCGATAAGACAGTAGTTGATTCTGTTTGCAAAATGTCGCCGACACGAGTTGTGTACGTTTCATGTGATCCCGAAACGCTTGCAAGAGATCTCGCAGTTTTCGAAGAAAAAGCATTCAAGGTCAATAAAGTAACCCCTGTCGATATGTTTCCGAGAACCCCACACGTCGAGACAGTTGTTCAGTTGTCCAGTATAATGAACCCATAAATCAAGACAAAGAATTGAAAAAAATAAGTGACCATGATATAATCATAATAAAGCAAAAGAAAAACGGAGGTCAAATTTATGGGAG
>CACYDY010000066.1 GCA_902773245.1 uncultured Ruminococcus sp. | reverse complement strand
CGAGGGAATACCGAGAACAAACGTATAGTCCAAGGAAACCTGCTTGTTGACTCCTCTGAGTTCTCCCATGGCAAGCGTGGAGCCCGAACGTGAAAGACCCGGAAAAATCGCTGCAAGACACTGAGTCAATCCGATGCATACAGCGTCAACGGTTTTGAGTCTGCGTCTGCCGGGGGATTTCAAACTTCCGCCGTGAGCGGTTTTGGCAGCCGAGTTTTGCACAGCCTTTATTCCAACCCAAAGCATAACGCTCGTTGCAAGAAGCGCAAAACCCGTTATTATGAAATAACCCGAATTGCCCTGCCAGATACCGGCAAGATCTTTTCCGTTGATACCCTTTGCTCCCGGTATCGGAACAAACAAAAGGAAAAGCGGAAGCAAACCGATGAATAGCATAACAAGAAGATTTTTGTCGCCGTCCATCTGACTCCATTTGAACTTTCCGGTGAAAATATCTCTCACAAGTCCACCCAGCGCCTTGATAAGTCTGAAGATAAGCTTGTGGTAAACTACGCACACCGCAACAAGTGTTCCGACATGAAGCATTACATTAAAGAACAGATTTCCCTCCATGTCTATGCCCATGATGTGCTGAAAAATAGTGAGGTGACCGCTGCTGCTGACAGGCAGAAATTCGGTCAAGCCCTGAACTATTCCAAGAATAATGGCTTGAATAATATTCATATGTATTCCTCCTGATAAATTTCTTCGGTGAAAAATCTATATTATTGTATGTATTCGGGCAGACAAATAATTCTCCGCCCTTAAAAGCAGCTATTTTTTTCGATTTTCGTTGATCAAAGCTTTCAGCTTTTCGACTGCAAGGCTAAGACTTCCCACGCTGTCGATCAGCCCGACCTCCACAGCTCTTTTCCCCTCAAGAACCGTTCCCACGTCCATAACAAGTTCTCCGGTAGTCATTACGAGATCGTTATATTTTTCTGCGGTAATATTAGAATTGGCTGCAACAAAATTATTGATCCTCTCCTGCATACGCTTCAGATACTCAAACGACTGACGAACTCCGAGAGTCAGTCCGTTGGAGCGCACCGGGTGAATTGTCATTGACGCGCTCGGCGCAATAAATGAATACTTCGCCGCAACTGCAAGCGGCACTCCGATCGAATGACCGCCCCCCAGAACGAGTGACACCGTAGGCTTGCTCATTCCTGCCATAAGCTCGGCGAGCGCAAGTCCGGCTTCGATATCGCCGCCGACAGTATTCAAAATCACCAAAAGCCCGTCAATATTCTTATCCTCTTCGATGGAAACCAACCGAGGAATAACGTGTTCATATTTTGTGGTCTTGTTCTGAGGCGGAGATTCAGTGTGGCCTTCTATCTCGCCTATGACAGTCAGACAATTGATAACGCAATCGTCATTGCCGATCACAACCGAGCCGTTGTTTTCTCTTTCATCAACACGTTCGCCGCAATCGGTGTAATTTTCAGATTTCTTTTCTTTTTTCTTTTTGTTCTCTGAACTGCTTTCAATATAGGTATTCACCAAAACACACCTCCAAAGGTTATTATCCCCTAAAGGCATATTAAAATACGTCTTACATTATACCATTATTAATGAATGTAAACAAGAGAATTTATAAAAATTATTTCAATTTTTTTATTTTTTGTTCTCTTTGTCGTAATCTATTTGTAACCAATAGTAATTTTAATAATAATAGCTGACAGCTTTTCATAATCTCGGCTGCTCATTTTACGAACCTGTTTACTTATTGAATGTGCTGTCCACAACTTGAGCGTTAGCCGGTTTGAACCATGGGTATTTCGCTCGCTGCGGCGTTCTGCTGCCTAAAGGGATCAGGCTTCGCTGTCGATAAGATGTAAACAGTGTATTAAATACCAAAACATCAATAATAAAAATTATAATTATTTATTATCACATATATATTTATTTTACAAAAAAACTATTTAAATATATACAAAAAAATGATACCGGCACCGACAGTATCCCCCATAACACACTGTAGCCCAAACATATCTGTCCTTTATAATTATAACGCATTTTTGAATAATCCCATACTTCCATTTTCAATCCGCAATTAAATATCAGCCCGAATACCAACTCCACAAGCGTTATTATCGCCGCTCCGACCAAACCCCGATTAACTAAACTCATGGAACTGTGCTTGGAGTAAATTTCATATAAAATCGTTAAACATACCCCTCCTGCAAGAATCATAGACCAATGTGTTTTTCTTCGCCATATTATCTCGAGAATTCCATAGCCCAATCCGCCTGACACAAATATTAAAAGAATTTTTATAAACGCATTCATAAAATAATCACCGTCACTATTATTAGCAACGGTGAAAAAATTATTCTTTATTCGACATTGTTTCTTCTGCTTTTTTAATGATGAGCTTATTGATACGCTTGTCACGAACCTCCGCTACTTTAATGGACAATCCGTTAAGCTCCAGACTCTGCCCCTTTTCGGGAATCAGTCCCAGCTGCTCGAAAACCCAGCCGCCCACCGAATGACTCTCGGTGTCAACATTCTTCTCGGGTATTCCAAAAAGCTCCAGCAAGTCGTCAAGCTGCATATCTCCGCTGACTTCATAGCAGTTATCCGAAAGCTTTCGGCATTGCAGCTCTATCTCTTCGTCCTCGTCCCATATTTCGCCGACAAGCTCTTCGAGCAGGTCTTCCATTGTTACAATACCAAGCATACCGCCATATTCGTCTGCGACGATGGCTATGTGGGTTCTGTTTCGTTTGAAATCGGAAAGCAGCGCCGACAGCTTTCTTGTTTTGTAAACAAAAAACGGCTCTGTCATCAGTTCTTTTATGTTGGGAGTTTCGTGCTTTGACAATATTTCAAGATAATCTCTTGAATGAAGAATGCCTATGATGTTGTCTATGCTGTCCTTGTAGACAGGGATCCGTGAATATCTTTCCGTCACGATAGTTTTTGTTATCTCTCGGGGGGTATCGTCGATATCAATTGAGATAACGTCAACTCTCGGAGTTAATATTTCAAGAACTGTTTTTTCGTCAAATTCCAAAGCCGACTGAACCATTTCACTTTCGGCTTCTTCGAGAACGCCCTCTTCTTCGATCGACTCGATAATATATTTCAGCTCGTCCTCCGTAACGCTCGGAGATCCCTTTTTGGCGCCTGAAAGCTTCATTGCAAGCGAATTTATTTTTATAAACAAAACGGAAAGCGGAGTCAGAATTATCATCAGAAAATAAACCGCCGCCGAAAATCTCACCGAAAGCTTGTCGCTGTTTTCTTTTGCGTAGCATTTCGGAATTATCTCGCCAAAAGTCAGAATAAGCAGCGTGAGCGCTCCCGTGCTGACTGCCGCGCCGTAATTTCCCAGCAGCTTTGTACACAAAACCGTTGCCAATGACGATGCGCCGATGTTTACGATATTGTTGCCTATGAGAAGAGTCGTTATTGTTTTGTCGTATTCGTCAAGAAATTTCAAAGCGGTTGAGCTGCCCTTGATCTCTTTCTCTTTCATATTCAGAAGCCTTGCGCGGCTTACAGAATTAATGGCTGTTTCCATTGAACTGAAAAAAGCGGAAAAAGCTATTAATACAGCAATACAAACAGCCATTATGATTTCATTCATTTTTAATGAATCCCTCTTTCCAAAATAATCAAACAAACTATAAGGATAAGAATACTATAGTTTCGGCTTGTTATAATTGCAAAAAGGAAATATAAGTATATTTTTATCTGTCACAGATCCCGCACATTTCGTACCCCTGTGATTCGATAAGCTTCTTAGCCTCTTCAAGGCTTTCGGCTTCGATGTCCGTATCAAGTCTTTTGTCGTCAACAAGCTTTTTGGCAGCGCTGCACTCTCTTGTATGGTATTTCTTTGTGGCAGTATTAACAATAAAATGGAATATCGACCTTGCTTTTGCGCTGCGTTGTTCGGTAGTTTCCGATTTTTCGGACTGTTCGTTACTGTCTTTGTCGTCGGATACGCTGCGGGGAGCGTCTGTTTCGTTGTTTATTTCAGAGTCGAAAAACAGATCTTCGTCGTCGGAGTTAAACACCGGAATATCTGCGTTAAATTCCGTAAAGAACCTGAACGCAGCCGACGCAATCAGAATTATCAGCAGCCAGAACCATGGCTTTTTATGTACTTTTTTTCGTTTGCTGTCATGCTGCTCGGTATCCGTATCCGAGGTGAATGTTATTGATATTTTCAAAATGCGTTCCTCCTATTCGGCTTCCAGCTGCTCTAAAAGGGAGCTTACTTCCTCCCATTCTTCGTAAAGCTCTTCAAGCTTGCGGTTAAGCTCCTCGAGATCGTTCGTAAACTCAAGCAGCTTTTCGTAATCCGCAGGAGCTTCGCCGCTTTGCAGCAGCTGCTGTGTTTCTGCTATTTTTTCCTCTGTTTCGGAGATATTTTCCTCACATTTTTTGAGCCGTGTTTTTGCTTTTCTCAAATTGGACTGACGCTCTTTTTTGAGATTGTAATCGTTTTGTTTTTTACCGTTTGGCAGCTTCTTCTCGGGGGCATTAAAGATACCCTTGTCAAAGGTTTCGTTTGTTTTTTCTATGTAGTAGTCATAGTTTCCGAGATATTCCGAAACTCCGTTTCTGCCAAGTACCAATATTCTGTCTGCAAGCTTGTTGATAAAGTATCTGTCATGGGAAATTATCAGCATTGTGCCGGTGTAGTCGTTCAGGGTCTTTTCAAGCTGTTCTCTGAACCCTGTGTCCAGGTGGTTTGTCGGCTCGTCAAGCAGCAGGAAATTTGCTCCTTTCAGCATAAGCTTCAGCAAAGCTATTCGTGCCCTTTCGCCGCCGCTCATCTGCGAAAGCTGTCTGAAAACATTGTCGCCTTTGAAAAGAAAACGTCCAAGCACCGTTCTGACTTCTGTTTCGGTCATATGCGGAAACTCGTCCCATATCTCATCGATCGCCGATTTTTCAAGGTTAAGATCGCTTTGTACCTGATCGAAATAACCTGTTTCCACGTTTGCGCCGAGGGTCACGCTTCCTCTGTTCTGTTCGCAGATTCTCCTGATTATCTTGAAAAGCGTTGTTTTTCCGCAGCCGTTCTCACCGAGAATAAATACTCGTTCTCCTCGTCTGATGTGCAGATTTACGTTCTCAAAAAGCATTTTATCCCCGAATGATTTTGATAAATTCTCACAAATCAAAACATCATTTCCGCTTTCGCATTTTGGAGTGAAGCGAAAATTCACCTGTTCAAGCTCGCTGTCGGGTACAACAAGCTCCTCCTTGAGTCTGTCGATTTGCTTTTGCTTGCTTGCTGCGGTGATAAAATTACGTTCTCTGCCCCAGCGTTTTTGCTGTTCAACAATTCCCTCAATACGTGATATTTCCTTGATCTGATTTGCGTACTGCTGTTCGAGGATCTCCTGCTGCTTCTGCTTTTTTTCTATAAACACCGAGTAAGATCCCGAGTACATCTGAGATTTTCCGTTTTCGATTTCGAGTGTTTTATTTGTAACGGAATCAAGAAAATATCTGTCATGCGAAACAACAAGGACAGTCCCCTTGTACTCCTTGATAAACCCCTCAAGCCAGTTTACAGCCGAGATATCGAGATGGTTTGTCGGCTCGTCCAAAAGAAGAATATCTGCGCCGCTGAGCAAAAGCTTTGCCAAAGACAGCTTTGACCGCTGCCCTCCGCTAAGCTTTTGAGAAGCCATGTCAAATTCTTCGTCGGCAAATCCAAGACCTTTGAGGGCGGCTTTCGTTCTGCTGATATATGTCAATCCGCCCTCTCGTTCAAAGCGTTCTCTGATCTTGAACTGTTCCGAAACCAAATCATCGGTATTTCCGATTTTTTGTTCTATCAAAAACGCAATTTCGTCGAGTCTTTTTTCATCTTTGATATGCTGTTCAAAAACGCTCAGCAATTCGTTATAGACGGTTCTGTCGGGGGTGGAACAGCTGTGCTGCTCCATGTAGCCGAAAGTCAGATTTTTCTCTTT
>CACYDY010000065.1 GCA_902773245.1 uncultured Ruminococcus sp. | reverse complement strand
CGTTAATATCCGAGCTGCTGCCAAAG
Organism: uncultured Ruminococcus sp.; assembly: GCA_902773245.1. Taxonomy (GTDB): domain Bacteria; phylum Bacillota; class Clostridia; order Oscillospirales; family Acutalibacteraceae; genus RUG592. The sequence continues at coordinate 5,082 of CACYDY010000065.1, read as the reverse complement.
CTCTCCAATGCTTCGTCCGATTCGTTCTGCACCGTTTCGTCAAAAACCGTATTATCCTGTTCAAGCTCAGGCACAGACTCGATCTTCGACTCAAGCTTTGAAACGGTTTCGCTGCTTTCGGTATTTGAAAAATCAGCGAACACTCCGCTTTCGTCTTTTGAAATTATCTTTGCTTCAACAACGGGGATACTCTCCGGCTTGATTTCCACCGCAGAGCTTTCTGCGGGGATTTCCGCAGCGGCGCTTTCCGGCTTCGATTCTGCCGCAGACGAGGACTTCTTCTTTGCTCCGACAAGAATAATCTTGTCAACCGACTTTGTTATCACCTTTTCGGAGATTACCTTCTCCTCTTTCAGCTCGTCGTTTACAATTTTCTGCTTGTATGTATACTCGATCGTTCCTTCCTTGGGCTCCTGCTTTACCTTTATCTGTCCTGCCGGAAGAGTGTCGCTTACCTCTTTTATTGTTTTGGGAGCGATCTTCTGTTTTCTGGTGACTGTTCTGTAGAGAACTCTGTCAACGTTTATTTGCATTCCGTCTTTAACGTTTTCGTTTTCGTCAACGTTAAGATCGTCGTTTTCTGCAAGCTGATAGCCTACCTGTCTGAGCGATTCGCCGATTTTTCCGTCGGGTACATAAACGATATTGGAAGCGCCGTCACAAGTCAGATAGATCTTAACTCCCTTAACGACCTTTATCTTCATTCCGTTTTGTATTTCGGTATCGGCTTTCGGAGTGATAAAATCATTTGCGGAAACCGTGACCCCGGCAGCTTTCAAAGCGTCCGCTACCGTACCGCTTTTTGCGTTGATATTTTTTACCGTTCCAAAGGCGTCTATCCCGACCGATAGCGCGCGAATAATATTAATGTCTATTCTCTCGCTTGATTCCTCGGTTATGACTGCCTCGTCGTTTTCTTTAAGTTCAAGACCTGCTTTTTCGATAATGCCGTCGGTATCGGTATCGCTGGTAGTAACCGTGTAGGTCTTGTCACCGTCGGTAATATAAACCATTTTACTGTCGGAAGCAGCTGACAGCATTGATATACTCAAAGCCAATCCGATAACCGAAACCACCGTAAATTTTTTAAATGTGGACAATGCTGAACTTTTCTCTCTGCCTTCGGCATTGCTGCCGTGCTTATGGGAAGTATTCATATTTTTCTCCTTTTTTATACGTCATAATATTTAGATGGCAGTTTGTCCGCCGCAAAAACACTTTTAAGAACCTTCCTTGATCAAGCCGCCGTTTAAAGGAGAATTTTCTCCGTGAAGGCAGCCGTTCAAATAACCCCAAGTACGACTTAAAGCGTTACAAGACAACCATCATCATATAATTTCGCACCACAAGTTGTATTATAACGCTTATTTTTCGTCACGTCAAATAAATGACACAGTTGTTATTTGTTTAATTTGCACAATGAATTTTGCAAAAATCGAAAGAATCACCTCGAATTTTAAGTTTTTTCGACTATTTGTTCCCCTATTATCTGTGCATAATGTAGAAAGTGAGCAGGTTACAAATTGTTATATTTAGTATCAAATTTGATGTATTTGAATATTTATACGTAATTTGTGTATATTTAAACATTTTAATTTTTAATAATCCCTCTGAACGCTCATGTTTTATAAATTTCAAAAATGTATAAACTAAATATTTATACATTTTGATATTCATTAATTATTCTATTTCGGAAAAATAAAAGTTAAAACTTCTTTTCATTTTTACACATTAATCATCACAGCTGACAAAATTTATTCAACAATCGCAATTCAACTTTAGATAATTTCTCAAAACATAAGAACAATTTGAAAACATTATCTAACAAATCTGTAATTTCGCAATATAAATATACGTTTATTTACACAAATAATACAGTTATTCTTTACAGCCGAAGGGATTAACACTCGTTTTAAAATGCATATCCACGACTTAAGGATTGTTGGCTGTCGACTCAAGGATTTGATTCTAATTTAACATCATTGTCGTCACCCTTACCCGATCCCATTTCCCATCGGAAAAGGGCGGTCGAGCGACCTCTGACCGTCCTTAGGGATACAGTTTTCGACGCGGGCACAAAATTTCAAGATTTCTATAAGCTTTGTGCGCGTACTGCCTGTCGGCGCTTGCCGACCGAAGGCTGTTCCGCCCGATTTTCTTTGTAACGATGATAGTTACCGCCCCATATTTAATTTCTTTAGCCAACTAACAGGGTGTTCTTAGATTGAGGGTTTTGCTCTCAATCTATCGGTGCTGACGCCCCGAACCCTGCATACATTCACTCCACTCTTAAGTTGTAAATAGTTGTTTTAAAACTCATTCCTTTATTGATTCGGTTCTGTTCTTTTCTCTTTCTCTTTTCAAAGAATACTTTTCTTTCGTTGCGTTTCCGCCCCTGATATGACGCTGCGCTTTGTTTATCTGCAAAATTTTGTCTACATCATTAAACAGCAGGCGGTCTATCTCACTCAGACGTGAGGTAATATCTTTATGTACCGTAGACTTTGAAACTCCGAATCTTTTTGCTGCCGCCCTGACTGTGCATTTCGTTTCCACTATATATTCAGCGATCTCTATCGCTCTTTTTTCCACTAACTCATTCACTGTAACTCCCCCGTTAAGTCGATTTAACTTTGTTTTCGATTAATAATATGTTACAAAAATCAACTTAATGACTATTGTCACGGCCATATTTTTTTCAATTTGCCTATTTACAAAATCGGATTTATGTTATATAATATTACCGTAAGCAATTCCGATGGTTTTGCCGGCTGATTTATTACGAAACAAAATCATATTATCAATAATAATTAAATGCGTTTATCGGGAGAAGTAGCGCCGAGCGAATTTTCAGAGAGGGAACGTCATAGGCTGAAAATGTTCCTAAATCCCCGCCGGCTGCGAAATGCGCCTGTCAGTACGAAGTGAGGAAATCCTTTTTTCGGAGAGTATTCCTTTGCGTTTGGCTCACGTTACAAAGCTTTGAGGACGGTCTTTGCGCAGTGTTGCCATAAGGTCGTTGAAATTGGGTGGAACCACGGCAGCGCCGTCCCTTTGTCAGAGGGCGGGCTGTCTTTTTGTTTTGTTTGAATTTATCGGTATTGCGTTAATTTAAAAAAGGAGGAACTCCTGCATTGAAGATCTACAATACACTGACACGAAAAAAAGAAGAACTTGTCCCCATCAAAGAAGGCGAGTTTAAAATTTACGCCTGCGGCCCTACGGTCTACAACTACATACACATCGGAAACTCACGCCCGATCTGCGTTTTTGACGTTCTCAGAAGATACCTCGAATACCGTGGAAACAAAGTAACCTACGTTCAGAATTTCACCGATATCGACGACAAAATTATCAAACGAGCAAATGAGGAAGGTACGGATTATCTGACAGTGTCGGAAAAATACATTAAAGAATACAAAACCGACGCCAAAGGACTTAATGTCCGCGATGCCGACGTTCACCCGCGCGCAACGGAGAATATGGACGAAATTATCGACATAATCTCAACACTGGTCGAAAAAGGATATGCATATCGTGCCGAAAACGGCGATGTATATTTCAGAACCAACAAATTCGAAGAATACGGAAAGCTCAGTCATCAGCCGCTCGACGACCTCAAAGCAGGCGCAAGAATTTCCGTAGGTGAAATGAAAGAAGACCCGATGGATTTTGCTGTCTGGAAAGCCGCAAAGCCCGGCGAGCCTTTTTGGGAAAGCCCCTGGAGCAACGGCAGACCCGGCTGGCACATCGAATGCTCTGCAATGGCTCGCCGATATCTCGGGGAAACCATTGATATGCACTGCGGCGGTCAGGATCTTGTTTTTCCTCACCACGAGAACGAGATCGCACAAAGCGAATGCTGCAACGGCGTTCCGTTCGCTCACTACTGGATGCACAACGGCTACATAAACGTTGACAACCAAAAAATGTCAAAATCAAAGGGAAACTTTTTCACAACACGTGACGTTGCCGCCAAATACGGTTATGAGCCGATCAGATACCTGATGCTTTCGTCGCATTACAGAAGCCCCATAAACTACAGCATTGAAATTATCGAACAATGCAAATCAGCTTTGGAAAGACTTTACAACTGCCGCGACAATATCGGATTCATGCTCGGCAAAGCAAGCGGAACTCTCACCGACAGCGAAAGAAGCGTTGTTGACAAATACAATAATTACAGAGAAAAATTTATCGAAGCTATGGACGATGATCTTAACACGGCAGACGCAATTTCAGTTGTTTTTGAGCTTGTCCGTGAAATCAATACGGCATTGGCAAATTCTCCGTCGGCGGAGCTGGTTGAAAAGTCAAACGAAATTTTCACGGAGCTTACCGATGTTCTCGGTCTTGTTTATGTCGATAAAGACGCTTCTCTCGACGAAGAGATCGAAAAGCTTATCGCCCGGAGAACCGAAGCCAGAAAAAACAAAGACTGGGCAACCGCCGACAAGATCAGAGATCAGCTCAAAGAAATGAACATTGTTGTTGAAGATACTCCACAAGGAATCAAATGGCACAAGGCTTAATGTCTGTTTTGAGATCCCTGCTTTTTGCGGGGATCTTCTTTTTACTGAATTGATATAATAACAACCCCCACAAATTCCAATAAATGCCCATTGTTTTAATCTAATTTTAATCAAAAATACTAAAAATTCTTTTGACATTCAAATAAAAATGTGTTATACTATCTGTAGTTATATTTGTTAATAATTTGAAACTTTTTAGTTTTCTGTTAATAATACAGATATGATCTTAATTTTAAACAAAAGGGAGGCTATGAAAATGTTCAATATACCCATGAACACTTCCGGCGCTTTGAGTTCCGAAGGTTTGTTGGCTCTTAACCAAACCGGTTCAGCCGGACTTCCGACAAATAACATCGGTCAGGCTCAGCAGACCGGCAATTTCAATCAGCCCATGCAGAACAATTTTGCTCAGCCAACTCAGAATCCTCAGCCCACGCAGAACAATTTTGCTCAGCCGACTCGGAATCCTCTGCCCACGCAGAATAATTTTGCTCAGCCGACTCAAAATCCTCTGCCCACGCAGAATAATTTTGCTCAGCCGACTCAAAAT
>CACYDY010000064.1 GCA_902773245.1 uncultured Ruminococcus sp. | reverse complement strand
ATAAAAAGTTCCCCGACAGCTTTTAATATGAAAAAAACGGGAGGCGATTTGATGAGCGAGTTGTTTGACGAAAACAATGAAGAAAGACTTTCCGACGATGTGAACAAGCTTTCCTCAATGTCGCTTGATGACAGGAAAGAACAGCTTGAAAATAAAATAAACGAAGAAATGAACTCGCAAACGGTGAGGTCCGGTATCCCTGATTCGGAGAACGGTACAAACGAGAGTACTTTTGGAAATACAAAGATCAGCTCCCCCTATGACAGGGATATATCAAGCAGCTCTGTCGGCGGCGTTTCGGATACGGCTCGGAATGCTTTGCCGAGGCTGAACGATAATTCCGGAGTGCGGGGCTCTTCGTTTGATAATCCGTACTATAAGCGTGAGTATCCGAATTACGGAACTCTTGTCGGCGCAGACTATACCGACGGGGCGGCGTATGCTCCGATCAAAAAGGACAGAATGAGCAGCGGTCTGAAATCGTATTTGATAGTAATTGTCGGGCTGATAGTGATCTTTGTGGCAGGGTTTATTATCGAGTGCGTCAGAACATATAACGCAAACGGTATTTTCGGCGGAGAAAACGGAATTTTGAGCGGTGACTGGGACGAGTATCTTGACACTGATTACGATTTCGGGTTCAATTTCGGAAAAGACAAGGATAAGGAAAAAGACAAAAAAGATAAAGACGATAAAGACGAGGATACCGATGATATCTTTGGTTCTATTTCGGACACCGACAGCGATCAGACCCCCGAAAACCTTAAAGAACCGCCAAGCTCGGATTCTGTGCTGAAAGATGACGACGAGTTTTTAACGCTCAGCGATCAGCCCGATGATATAGATTCCGGAAATTACACCGCTCAGAAGGCTTTCAAAAAGGTCGAGAATTCGGTTGTTAACGTAATGGTTTACGACGGCCATATAGGCGACGAGAATTATTCCATGGGCACAGGCTCGGGGATAATAGTTTCGTCGGACGGGTATATAGTTACCAACAGTCATGTTATCGGGGACAGCAAGAGTTATGACGTTGAAATTATTACCACCGACGGCAAAGAATATATGGCTGCGATAGTCGGGTTCGATTCGAGAACGGATATTGCGGTTTTAAAAATATCCGGCAAGGATCTTCAGGCTATTGAGTTTGTAAAAACCGAGCAGATCGAAGTCGGTCAGGACGCTATTGCCGTCGGAAATCCCGGCGGTGTGCAGTATTCAAATTCTCTCACGAGAGGTATCGTGTCTGCGCTTGACAGAACTGTTTCGTCGAATAAGCTTGTGCCTTACATTCAGACAGATGCGGCGATAAATCCGGGAAATTCCGGTGGGCCGCTTTTGAATATTGCAGGTCAGGTGATGGGTATCAACACGATCAAGATCGCAAATACAAATTATGAGGGTATGGGATTTGCGATCCCGTCGAATGTTGTGGTCAGCATTGCCAATGATATTATCAGCAAGGGCTATGTCAGCGGCAGAGTCAGAATCGGTATTTCAGGCCGTGATTCGGCTGAGAATGCCGCATTCTCAACTCCCGCAGGAGTTGAGATCATGGAAATTGCAGATGACAGCCCTTTCAAAAACACCGAGGTTGCGGTCGGTGATATTATAACGGGCGTAAACGGTAAGAAGGTTTCGGGATTTACGGATCTGTATTCCGAGTTTGAAAATTTCAGCCCCGGCGATGAGGTGGAGTTTTCAATATGCAGACCTTCGCCGGTTCAGTCAAACAGTAAAGAATTTAAAGTAAAAGTCAAAATGGTTGCGGATAACGGTGAAACACAAGCTAAGTAATTTTAATATTAACTGTAATGCTTCAAGATAAGCATTATTGGATTTAGTATGCAGCTGAGTTTGTTAAAGACGAATTTTTTGGCTTGACTGCGTTTATAATTCTCTATGAGAAAAATAGATTTCTTTTAGCGATAAAATTTTAAATTTTTTTGATTTTTTTCAAAAAAACTATTGGAATTTTACAATAAATATAGTAAAATATAAACAACAGATATTTTTTGATTTGGGTGGGATGATTTATGCGTGGAGTAAAAATTGTAAGTAGAACCGAAACTACAAAAATTATAGTAGATGACGAATCAAGACCGATCCCTATTATACTTTTTTTGCTGTTCACAGTGGCAACAACAGCTGCAAGTATATATGGCATTATTAACTCGCAGCACAGACAGTTGATGTTTGTTATGGCTGTTGTGTATTTCTTCGTGTGTTCGCTCTTGTTCTCGGCTTACTCGACATCTGTAACCAAGCAAAGCACCTATAAGTATAAGGTTATTGTTGCAGAGGGTACGGACATGGACGAGTTCCATGAGAAATATGAGGTTCTCACACAAAAGGGTCGTGTTTACGAGGTTGTTGAGAAAGAATGACAGTTTTATAAAACAATTTTTGACAGCTGTATCCAAAAGATGCAGCTGTTTGTTTTTGGGGGAATATTAAAATGGGAAGATTTGATCAAAGCCGAAATTCGGTAGTTATCGACGCCGACGGGTGTCCTGTAGTCAGGCTCACGGCAAGAATATGCTTTGATTTAAAAGCGAGATGCACCGTTGTGTGCGACAGCTCGCATATTTTTGAGGGAGAAAGGCTTTTCGGAGCAGAGGTGAAAACCGTTTCTCAAGGAGCGGATTCGGCTGATTTTTATATTGTCAATAATATAAAAGAAGGAGATATCGTGGTGACTCAGGACTACGGGCTGGCTGCGATGTGTCTTTCGAAAAGGGCAGCGGTTATTAATCAAAACGGTCAGATATACAGCGATAGTAACATAAGCGGACTGCTCGAAAGCCGCGCGATCGGAAAGAAAATAAGACGTTCGGGTGGCAGGCTGAAAGGCCCGAAAAAACGTTTAAAAGAGCAAGATGAAAAATTTGAAAAAAGTTTAAGGAGATTATTCGAAAATGAAGAAATATGACTCGGTGATATTCGATTTGGACGGAACACTTTGGGATTCGGTGGGTTCGGTAGTTGTGATCTGGAATGAAGCTCTCGAAAGCGTGGGAATAGAACCGACGCTGAATTACGAAGAACTTAGCAAATGCATGGGTTTGAGGATAGAGCAGATTTTTGACAGAGTTATTCCTCAGGCGACAGAAAAGCAGCGGCAGAAAATTAAAGATTACTGTACATCGAAAGAACAGGAATATCTCGCCGAACACGGAGGGGTGCTTTATGATTCGGTTGAGGAAACTCTCGCCGAGCTTAAAAAGGATTACAAAATATTTTTGGTGTCAAATTGCGGAGAGGGATATATAAAAGCATTCTATAAAGCGCACGGTCTTGAAAAATATTTTGATGATTATGAATGCGCAGGGAGAACCGGTCTTTCAAAGGGTAAAAATATAAGGCTTGTAGCCGAGAGGAACGGTCTTGAAAATCCGATTTATGTGGGAGATACGTATTTTGATTATGAAGCGACTGTCGAAGCCAATGTTCCTTTTTTGTTTGCAGCATACGGATTCGGGCAGGTTGAAGAGCCGGTGCTTTCGGCAGACAGCTTTGCCCGGATAAAAGATGTGCTTGAAATGTGATATACTATAAATGAGCAATTTTGAAAATTACAAAAAATGTTTGAAAGAGGACAATTAAAGTTTTTGCCCAGCTTTTTTTAAAAGGCGCCCGCAGGAAGTGCCCTTGGGTTACCGGCAGTTTCCAAAGGCAGAGCCGGTGACGGCGAAGCCTAATCCCTTTAGGGAGTCGCTGACGGAAAAAAGCAGAAAAGAATGATAAATTTCCCTCAGCGAAATCAAAAAACTATAAATCAAAACAACTATAAAATAATACCTTTGGGCAAAAATCAAAACAGGCAGCAGCGAAGCGAATTGCCGGTCTGAGAATGAAAAGTGCTAAACCTTAACGCTTTCGAGCATAACAAATCGTTGACAAACAAAATTAAATTGTGTACAATGTAATGTGTGAGTAACGAATTTATATCTTTGTTGATGTGAGTTTGTTTGGCTGAGTTATTATGACGATAATTGATTCAAATTGCGAGGGGAACGAGATGGACGATTCTACTAATAATGAATTAAAACTTGAAAATCAGCTGTGCTTTCCGCTGTATGCCTGTTCAAAGGAACTGATAAGAGCATATAAACCTCATCTTGAAAAGCTTGATCTGACGTATACTCAATATATCGCAATGATGGTTATGTGGGAAAAGAAAAGCTGCAATGTGAAAACGTTGGGAGAAATTTTGTTCCTTGATTCGGGAACGTTGACGCCTCTGCTAAAAAAGCTCGAAAATAAAGGCTATATTGAACGAAATCGCTCAAAGACCGACGAAAGAGCTTTGATAGTTTCAATAACCGAATCGGGTGAAAAACTAAAGGAACAGGCTGCCGTGATACCAAAATCAATGGGGAGCTGCGTTGATCTTGAGCCTGACGAAGCCGTAACGCTTTATATGCTGCTGTATAAGGTTCTGGGTAATCTTACGGATAAAAACTCCCGGTGAGTTCTTAAAAACAGACGCCAAGCTTTTTGTTCGCTGCGAAATTTTGGAGTATGGCGTATACTTTATAATTAAAATTATGTTTATTAAAATGCTGTTAAAATTTTTCTGTTAAAATTTCCCATTATGTTTTAAAATAAGGTTATATAACGAGTTTTCTTTTTGTGTAAAATATGAAATTGTTCAGAAATTATGCCTAAAATTCAAATTTATTATTGCACTTAACATAAAAATAGTTTATACTGGTTATATGCGGTTATTTGATAGAAAAATTTTCAAATCAGGTGTAACCTTATTTAATTTTAGGGTACTAATTATTGAAAGCTAAAAAGTGTAAACTAAGGAGTGCTATCATGAATTTTAAAATTATAGGAACAGGAAGCTATGTTCCCGATAATGTAGTGACTAACGATGATTTGTCAAAAATCGTAGAAACCTCCGATGAGTGGATTTCTAAGCGTGTTGGAATAAAAGAGAGAAGAGTCAGCGTGAATGACACTACTCTTGACATGGGAGAGAAAGCTGCCAAAGCTGCTTTGGAAAATGCGTCGATCGGCGGTGAGAATATCGACCTGATCATCGCTGCCACAATTTCAAGCGATACGGCTTGTCCGTCGCTTGCCTGCATGGTACAAAACAGAATAGGCGCATCGGACTGCATGGCATTCGACGTTAGCGCCGCTTGTTCGGGCTTTCTTTTTGCAGTCGAAACAGCTATGGGCTACATAGAAAGAAAACGCGCAAAAAAGGTTCTTGTTGTGTGCGCAGAGAGAATGAGCAAGCTTCTTGATTGGTCTGATCGAAGCACCTGCGTTATTTTCGGTGACGGCGCTGCAGCCGTGGTTCTTGAAGCCTGCGAAGGCGGTTACTACGAATCCGTTATCCGTGCAAAGGGCGGCAATGATGTTATCAATATTCCCGCAAAAGACGGCTGTTCTCCTTTCTATAAGGTCGAGCAGGAGCATCCGTATCTTTTCATGAACGGACAGGCTACCTTTAAGTTTGCCGTTAATTCGATAACTACAGACATTAAGGAGCTTTTTGAAAAAACCGGTCTTAGCAAGGACGATATTGCTTATGTTGTTCCTCATCAGGCAAACAAGAGGATCATCGACTTTGCTTCTCCGAAAACAGGCATTGAGCTTGAAAAGTGGTATGTTAATATTGAACGCTTCGGCAATGTTTCGGGCGCAAGTATTCCGATCGCTCTTGACGAGATGAATAAAAAGGGTATGCTGAAAAAAGGCGACAAGATTCTTCTCACAGCGTTCGGCGGCGGTCTTTCAAGCGGAGCGATCGTTTTTGAGTGGTAATT
>CACYDY010000063.1 GCA_902773245.1 uncultured Ruminococcus sp. | reverse complement strand
TTTGCGTGATGAGCGTCCTCTAAAAAACAAAGTTAGGGTTTATAAAAACTCTGATTGAGCAAAAATTAATGTCGTTTACTATAAAAAATCGAAAGCCCAAAGGAGCAATCCCGAGGGCTTTTGAGTTTGTAATGTTTTCTGTCGTCAGCCGTGTTGTATTCACCTCTCTGCCGATGTGAAAATATAATAGAAATGCCTTGTTTTTTCTAAAAATTAAAAATACACCGTTATTTCGTTTGAACTTTAAAGAAAACTTTTATTTTATTGGGATTAATTAGCGATTTTTTCTTAAAAATGTTTGACTATATTTTAATTATGTAATATAATTAAGATATGTACTTTCCGTACTTTCGTTTTTGGATACATTTATCCAATTTTGATAATATACTATTTTTGGAGGCTTTTTAGAAATGAGCAGAGTTTATAATTTTTCAGCAGGTCCTTCAATGCTCCCCGAGGCAGTATTGAAAAAGGCAGCAGCAGAAATGCTTGACTATGAGGGCAGCGGTCAGTCCGTTATGGAAATGTCCCACCGTTCAAAGGTTTATGATTCGATCATCAAGGGCGCAGAGCAGCTCCTCAGAGAGGTTATGCAGATCCCCGACAACTACAAGGTTCTTTTCCTTCAGGGCGGCGCTTCCTCACAGTTTGCTATGGTTCCGATGAACCTTATGAACAAGAACAAGAAGGCTGACTATATCCTTACGGGTCAGTGGGCAACAAAGGCTTACAAAGAGGCTGCGCGCTATGGTGACGCAGTTGCCGTTGCTTCTTCAAAGGATAAGACTTTCTCCTATATTCCCAAGGTCGATAAGTCCGCTTTCAGACCTGACGCAGATTATGTTCACATCTGCATGAACAACACTATCTATGGTACTGTTTATCACGAACTTCCCGACACAGGCGATATTCCGCTTGTTGCAGATATTTCGTCATGCATTCTTTCAAAGCCGATTGATGTAACAAAGTTTGCGCTGCTTTATGCAGGCGCTCAGAAGAACATGGCTCCCGCAGGCTTGACTGTTGTTATCGTCAGAGAGGACTTCATCGGAAACGCTATGGATATTACTCCTACGATGTTTAACTATCAGACTCATGCGGACAACGGTTCAATGTTCAACACACCGCCTTGCTATACAATTTATATTGCAAAGCTTGTTCTCGAGTGGATCAAAAACGAGATCGGCGGTCTTGAGAAAATGCAGGAGATTAACGAGAAGAAAGCAGCTATTCTTTATGACTTCCTCGACAATTCAAAGCTCTTCAAGGGCACAGTAGTTCCCGAGGATCGTTCTTTGATGAATGTTCCGTTTGTAACAGGCAGCGAAGAGCTTGACGCTAAGTTCGTCAAGGAAGCTACGGCAGCAGGTTTTGTTAACATCAAGGGTCACCGAACAGTCGGCGGCATGAGAGCTTCCATCTACAATGCAATGCCTGTTGAGGGCGTTGAAAAGCTCGTTGCATTTATGAAAGAGTTCGAAGAGAAGAACGCTTGATTTTTAAATAATAGTACACTTGTTTTTGTGTATAGGTGATATGGTTGAAAATATCTCTTACTGTAAACTATGTGTTGGATATTGATGACAGATTTGATTTTTACGATTCAAAAAGCCATAAGATCCTTGAATGCATAGATGAAGAGTTAACTATAAAATTCCCAAAAGAAGTAACCTTGTCGGAAAAAGTAAAAGGTGTTCGCAGCAGCTTGACGTATATTCCGATCACAGAAAACAAAAGTTACGTCAGATGTTTTGGCTGCGGTAAATATCTTTCGATATCTGAAAATATTTACCTCGGCCTTGACCGCATTACAGAAATAAACGGTAAAAATTACTGTTCATCATGCGCATGGGAATTAAAAACCGAATTGTGATTTAAAAATTTTACACATTTGATAAATTATTGGAGATGATAAAAATGTACAATGTTTTAACATTGAACAAAATAGCAAAAATCGGTCTTGCAGTTCTTGGCGATAATTACGCCGTTTCAGACGATACCGCAAACCCGGACGCCGTGCTTGTACGAAGCGCTGCAATGCACGACATGGAGCTTCCCGAAAGCCTTCTTGCGATTGCAAGAGCAGGCGCCGGAACAAACAATATCCCGATCGACAAATGCTCACAGAAGGGTATTGTAGTATTCAATACTCCCGGCGCAAATGCAAATGCCGTGAAGGAGCTTGTTATCGCAGGTTTGCTCATGTCATCGAGAGATGTTGTCGGCGGCATCGAGTGGGCTAAAACGCTCAAGGGCAACGGCGCTCAGGTCGGCAAAATGGTTGAAAAGGGCAAGAGCAATTTTGCAGGCCCCGAGATCATGGGCAAAACACTTGGCGTTATCGGTTTGGGCGCTATCGGCGCATTGGTTGCCAATGCGGCTTCCGCTTTGGGTATGAATGTTATCGGCTATGATCCGTTCCTCACCGAAGCTGCAAAGAGCAGACTTTCCGCAGCAATCCAAACAACCGGTAATATAGACGATATTTATGCGGTTTCCGATTATATTACTATCCACGTTCCGCTTACTCCCGATACAAAGGAAACTATCAACGCGCAGACTATCGCAAAGATGAAGGACAACGTAAGAATCCTTAACTATGCAAGAGACGGTCTTGTAAATTCGACCGATATCCTTGAGGGAATCAAGTCGGGAAAAATCGCAGCTTATGTTACCGACTTTGCAACAGATGATATCCTTGGCGAGAAGGGCGTTATTGCGCTTCCGCACCTCGGAGCTTCGACACCCGAATCTGAGGACAACTGCGCTGTTATGGCTGCAAACGAGATCAAGGCTTATCTGGAAACAGGTTCTATTGTCAACAGCGTGAACCTTCCGAACATTGACGTTGCTAAAACAGAGAATCCGCGCTTCACAGTTATTCACAGCAATGTTCCGACTATTCTCAATCAGATTACGGCTAAGTTCAGCGATCTCGGCGCTAACATCGAAAACGTTGAAAGCAAGTCAAGAGGCGACTACGCTTACACTGTTCTTGACGCAACAGGCAGCATCGACGGTGTTGAAGATCAGCTCAAGGCTATCGAAGGCGTTATCAGAGTAAGAGTTATTGAGTAATTAAAGTCTATTTGATAATAATTTTCAGGGCAGTGGTTTGCGTGTTGAAATCACTGCCTTTATGCAAAAAAGGGGTGTATTTTTGAATAATAAGCCAAGCGGAATACGAAAGTTTGTGAGTATATTTTTTGGAGCTATATCGGTTTTGATTTTAATTCCGGCAATGATCACTGCGCTTGACGGTTATGAAGTGGTGGAAAGCACTGTTTTATTTGTGGTTTTTGCCGCAATGTTTCTTGCCGTTGCAGACGACATGGTTTTTCATATCTCGGAGAAGTACAGAAGATTTATTGCTCCGATAGAAAAGAAGTATACAGCTATACCTGTTATTGAGATCGTGGGATTGGCGTTTGGGCTTGTTGCGCTGCTGATAGCTGTCACGATGTCTGTCGGCGGTGACGGAATTGACGGCACGGGTGTTGCCGTGACTGTCATTTTGCTGCTGGTTTTTGCAGACCTGGTTGCGGTGATGATGTCCAGGGTGAGCATTATGCGAGGAAAGTACAATAATATCGGTGAGTCAAGCCCTTATCCGCCGCAATATGGGGCAATGCCGTATTCGCCCAATAATCCGTATGAAATGAACGGATATCAGCCAAACAGGAATCCGTTTCAACCGGGAGTTCCCCAATTTAACAATCAAAACGGAGCGATTCCGAATGGTTATGCAAATCCGAACCAAAGCAGTCGATCGGAAAATCCGTATGACATACCGCAGCCAAACGAAAATCCTTATCAACAGAGAGCTCCTCAGAATAACAATAATGGAAACGGAACATTATCCAACGGTCATGTGAGCCTGAACAAGGGCAGTCAGTCGGAAAATCCGTATGACATACCGCAGCCAAACGTGAGTCCGTATCAAACTGGAGCTGCTCCACAAAACAATAATGAAAGCAGATCATTATCAAATGGTCATGTAAGCCTGAACAAGGGCAGCCAATCGGAAAATCCGTATGACATACCTCAGCAGAATAATCCTTCGGACACTGTGTTTTATCCGGGCAATAATTACAAAGCCTGAGAATTATGAACTATAGATAATATGCGGTGTGATTGCTCAACGGCATAAGCACCGCATGAAATAAAAATTTAAAAAAGTACTAAAAATTTTTCCGAATCTATTGACAAAAGTCTGTTATACTGATATAATAATATGGCAACATGAACGGACCATTAGCTCAGTTGGTTAGAGCAACCGGCTCATAACCGGTAGGTCCCGGGTTCGAGTCCCTGATGGTCCACCAGAAAT
>CACYDY010000062.1 GCA_902773245.1 uncultured Ruminococcus sp. | reverse complement strand
GTGGCGAATATGTGCGCAAAATACGACTTTTTCACCATTCCGGTAGTTGACAACGAACAGCGTCTTGTGGGAATTGTAACGTTTGACGACGCTATGGACGTACTCCAGGAGGAAACCACCGAGGATATCGAAAAAATGGCGGCTATCTCTCCGACCGACAAGCCGTATATGAAAATGTCCGCATGGGAGCTTTGGAAAAAGCGTATTCCGTGGTTGCTGCTTTTGATGATCTCCGCAACGTTTACGGGCATGATAATATCCTCTTTTGAAAATGCTCTTGCAAGCTATGTGGTTCTGACGTCGTTTATTCCAATGCTGATGGACACGGGCGGAAACACGGGCAGTCAAGCCTCCGTAACGGTCATCAGAAGCTTGTCGCTGGGGGATATTGAATTTAAAAATCTGCCCAAGGTCATCTGGAAAGAGATCAGGGTGGCGGTGCTGTGCGGAGTAACGCTGGCTGCGGCAAATTTCGCAAAGCTTTTGTTTATTGACAAAATGATCCTTGGCAATGATGCGATAACCGTAATGGTTGCGCTTGTTGTGTGCATGACGCTTATCGTCACGGTTTTGTGCGCAAAGGTTATCGGCTGCACACTTCCGATGGTTGCAAAAAAGATCGGATTTGACCCGGCTGTCATGGCAAGTCCGTTTATCACAACGATCGTGGACGCAGTGTCGCTTGTGGTTTATTTCAGGATCGCCACAGTTTTTCTTCATATCGGAACATAAAATTTTTATGTTTTGTAATAATAATGTAGTCTGAGTATTTTAATGAAACAGTGAGGTGCAGGAGTTATGAAAAATGTTAACAACAGAAAAGTTGCAGTGGTTGGCTGCGGATTCGTCGGTTCATCATCGGCATTTGCGCTCATGGAAAGCGGTTTGTTCTCCGAAATGGTGCTGATAGATTACGACATGAACAAGGCAGAGGGCGAGGCGCTTGACATCAGCCACGGACTGCCGTTTGCAAAGCCTATGCAGATCTATGCGGGAACGTATGACGACATAGCGGACTGCGCGATAGTCGTTGTAACTGCCGGCGCAGGACAGAAGCCCGGAGAAACAAGACTTGATCTTGTTAACAAGAACGTTGCGATCTACAAAAGCATTATCCCGGAGATTGCAAAGAGAAATTTTGAGGGAATTTTGCTTATAGTTTCGAATCCCGTTGATATTCTGACATACACGGCAGTCAAGCTCAGCGGCTTTCCCGAAAACAGAGTTTTCGGCTCGGGAACCGTACTGGATTCGGCAAGACTCAAGTATCGTTTGGGAGAGCATCTCGGGGTGGACAGCCGAAGTGTTCACGCATTTATTCTCGGTGAACACGGCGACAGCGAGATCGCTGCATGGAGCACTGTAAACGTTTCGGGAGTGCCGATCAACACATTCTGTGAGCTGAGAGGACATTTTGATCATGAGAATAACATGAGAAAGATCGCAGAAGATGTAAAGAACAGCGCTTATGAGATCATCGAGAAGAAGAGAGCGACTTACTACGGAATAGCAATGTCGGTTAGAAGAATATGCGAGGCTATTATTTTGGATCAGAAGTCTATTCTGCCCGTTTCGAGTATGCAGCACGGAATGTACGGAATTGACGGAGTTGCTTTGAGTATGCCGTGCATTGTAGGAAATACCGGAGTCGAGGGTCAGGTACCGATAAGTCTGAACGATGAGGAGATAGCCAAGCTGCAAGAATCCGCAAAAGCGTTGAAAGATGTTATAGCTTCCATCTGATATTTATAGCGGCGAAATATTTATTTTTGTAATACTGTACTGCAAGGAATGTGCAGTGAGGAGTATTGGATCTATAGATCCAATGTCTGCAGCTTAAGGAGATATTTGGTTCGAACGCAGGGGTTCGGGGCGTAAGCCCCGCCACCCTTTAGCCTTCTTTCTCGCCCGGGAAAGGGCGTTGTGGGTATGGGTGACGACAATAATGCAAAATAGAACAAAACACTTGGGTCGACAGGCAATAATCCTCAAGCTGTGGACAATGATTATCTAACAATAGAAATTTACTGAAGATGTTTACGATAGCCCCAAAAAATGCGGTCTTTTCCTGCAATATGCCAAATCTTAACGCTTTGGGGTATAACCGGTAAGCATAAGCATTGCCGCCCTATGGCAAGCTTTGAAAACTTTTCCATAGGACGGCTTTCTTTGTTTTAGTTGATTAATTAAAAATTAAAACTCAAAATTAGCTTCCGGCTTGCGGTTTGAAAACTGCATTTGCTCGGCAGAACGATTCTTGCGTTTCTTCTTGCTCTTGCCGCTCTGTTCGCTTTGCTGAGGGTGTGTGCTGTTCTGATGTGTTGTCTGCTGATTCTTGTTTTGGTCGCTCATTGATTTTCACCTCCGTTGATAATATTATAACCAACAAGGTGAGTTGTATTCTATATTTTTGAACTGTGGTGCGTTTATGAAAAAATTACCTGATGACTTTTTGAAAAATATGAAAAACTTACTTTCACAAGAGGACTACGAGCAGTTTCTTGCCGACAGCGGGAAAGACTGTTTTCGCGGCATAAGAGTTAACACACTGAAATGCAGCGTTGAAAAATGCAGGAGTTTTCTCCCTTTTTTGGGGGAGAAAACTCCCTTTTGCGGAAAAAGCTTTTATATTCCGTTTGATACCGAAGCTATCGGCGACGAGCCTTTTCACCATGCAGGAGCGTTTTATGTTCAGGAGCCGAGCGCAGCCTGTGCGGTCGAAGTGCTTGACGTTCAAAGGGGCGACAAGGTTCTTGATTTGTGCGCAGCTCCGGGCGGAAAATCTACTCAGATCGCAGCGGAGCTTGGCGGCAGCGGTCTTTTGTGGTGTAATGAATTTGTCAAAAGCCGAGCAAATATTCTATTGTCAAATATTGAACGCATGGGCGTCACAAATGCGGTCGTTTCGAGTTGTCACCCCGATACGCTTTGTTCGAGGATTGAGGGCTATTTTGACAAGGTTCTCGTGGACGCTCCGTGTTCGGGAGAGGGAATGTTTCGCAAAGACGAATCTGCCGTTTCTCATTGGTCGCAGGAGCATTCGCTGTCGTGCGCAGAACGTCAGCTTTCGATTTTGAACAGCGCCGCCAAGGCTTTGAAAAACGGGGGAACGCTGGTCTACTCAACGTGTACGTTTTCAAGGTGCGAAAACGAGGGCGTTATTGAAAGGTTTCTCGAAACACACAGCGATTTCGAGCTTGTGGAAAGCAAAGCCGGGTTCGGCAGAACAGCAATGGAAAAGGCAGTCAGAATACTTCCCGCAGACGGCGGAGAGGGTCATTTTGCCGCAAAGCTGAAAAAACTCGGACAGCTTGAACGTTATCCCGAGGCGGTAACTCGGCAGCCCGATTTTACCGAAAAGAAAGCAGCGCTCAAGCTTTACGGCGAGATTTTTAAGTCGAGAGTTTTCGGTGACAATATGCAAAAGATAGGCGACAAGATAATTCTTTTGCCAAATATAGAATTGCCGCAGCTTGGCGGTTTGGGTGTTCTGCGAGCGGGAATACTGTTCGGAGAGATAAAAAAGAACCGGGTAGAGCCGTGTCATGCTCTGTTTATGGCGGCAAAAAAGGAAGATCTCAATTCGTTTGTGGAGTTGGGCTACAGCGACAGCCGCCTGAAAAATTATTATCACGGAGAAGAGATTCGGATTCCTGATGGGTTAAAAGGCTTCAACGCTGTTTTTGTTGAGGGAGTTTCAACGGGATTCGGAAAAGCAAGCTCGGGAGTTTTGAAAAACAGATACCCAAAGGGCTTGAGAAGCAATAATCACAGTTGAAGATGATATGAATTTCGAACGCAGGGGTTCGGGGACGCAGTCCACGATAGGCGTGGGCTAAGCCCGCAGCCTGAAAGCCCCCTTTCCTCGAGGGAAAGGGGGTTGGGGGTATGGGTGACATCAATAAATGTTAAATAAAACCAACGTCTTGGGTCGACAGGAACAAATTCTTAAGTAGTAGATGGTGGTCTTTGATATAAAAACAGGAGCGAAGCGACTCCTATATTTTTAATTTTTAGGCTTCAATTATCAGTTTTCAGCAAATATTTCAACTGTAAAATCTTAAGTTAATGACATTGCGGGGACTGCGTTTCCGATTATGGGTGACGAGAATGCATTAAAATACGTCAGTATTCCTGCGAAAATTTGCTTTGTTCAGAACAAATTATCCTAAGCATAAATTGAAAATTTATTTCTTCACACTTCCTAAGTTGTGAACAGTGGCTTGAGAAATGCAAACAAAAGGAGTTAAAATGGGAAAGCTTTCTGATATTGGGACAATAAAAGAAATTTTGTCGAGGTATGGATTTTCGTTTTCGAAATCCTTGGGACAGAATTTTTTGGTAAATCCGTCCGTTTGCCCGAAAATGGCGGAGCTTGGAGGAGCAAAAAAAGGAGTGGGTGTGATAGAGATAGGCCCCGGGATAGGCGTGTTGACATATGAATTGGCGCTTCGTGCCGATAAGGTCGTGTCGATCGAGCTTGACAAAAGACTTCTGCCCGTTCTTGACGACACTCTTGCCGAGTTTGACAATGTCAAAATTATCAACGCAGACGTTTTGAAAACAGATCTTAGACGGCTGATCGAAGAGGAGTTTCCGGGAATGGACGTTGTTGTGTGCGCCAATTTGCCGTATTATATAACCTCGCCCGTGATAATGAAGCTTCTTGAAGAAAGACTGCCGATAAAATCGATCACTGTTATGGTTCAGAAAGAAGCAGCGCAAAGACTCTGTGCGCCGCTTGGAACACGTGAGGCGGGCGCGGTTACGGCTGCGGTGAATTATTATGCTAACGCCGAGCTGTTGTTTTCGGTTTCTCCGGGCAGCTTTATGCCGCCGCCGAAGGTTTCGAGCGCCGTTATCAGACTTGACATAAGAGAAACGCCGCAAATCAGCGTCGACAACGAAAAAATGCTGTTTCGTGTCATCAAAGCGGCATTTGCGCAAAGACGAAAAACTCTTCTCAATACGCTTTCAAATTCTCTCGGTATCGGCAAGGAACAGATAAGCCGCGCGTTGGACGCTTCCGGAGTTTCAACCGCAGCGAGAGCCGAACAGCTCACCGCCGAGGAGTTCGCCCGAATTGCCAATGAATTGAACAAAACTCAAAATTAATATTGAAATTGTTTTAATTTTGTTATATACTATAAATGATAAATTTAATTACACAAAAAGAACGAATGTGATTTCACGGCTTTTTGGAGTGATGTTACTTAGGAACTGTTCATCAATAACTTTTCATTTCTGCTTGTCTAATTTGCCCTGAACTGCGTTAAATTTTCTTGAAATACGCCCGAAG
>CACYDY010000061.1 GCA_902773245.1 uncultured Ruminococcus sp. | reverse complement strand
TAGTTTTTCCATTAAAAGCATAAAAAGGAGCAAATCCTTAATATTAATTATATACTATTTTACAAAAAATTCAAGTGATTTTTGAAATTAGTTTGTGCAAATATTCTGTTTTTTTGTGTCTAAAATCAACACTGCAAATCTTTTGCTGTCGATCGAGCTTTTGTTTTTTTTATCGGCTGTGTTTTTATTTTTCTTTCTGTTGGTAATTATTTTACGGATCGCCGCATAGATATAAAGTGGTACAAAAATTACCGATATTAAAACAAAGGAGTGTTGTCATTGAAGATAAGCGAAAAAATCTGCAAAGCCACTGTTGTAACTATTGCAGTGATAATGTCTTTGTTCGGCACGGTATGTGTTTTTGACAAGGTTGATTCATTCTTTTATCCGAGCCGGATCAAGTTTATTGCCGAAGGACTTGCAATGCCCGATACTTTCACAACAGCTGCTGCCCAAAATGATAAAGAAAACAAAAAACAGTCGTCCCAATCAAACACCGAAACTCACCTGAAACTAAACAACAGCAATCCCGATTTCTATTCGGACACGGATTTTGCAGTGAAAAAGCATGATTCTTCCGCCGACCATTCAACCGAGGAAACCTTTCTCGTCACTGAAAGTCTTTATCGCGAATCAAATGTAAGCTATCAAAACTTTTTCATTAAAAACGCAACCGACCTCACAATTGACCCGGCAGCGTATCTTAACGCCGATTTGCCGTTCACCTACGAAAACACCGATGATCCCCAAGTCCTTATCGTACATACTCACGCAACTGAGTCGTATATGGACGAAGATCTGGGTTATTATTACGAAAGCTTTTACCCGAGGGATACCGACGATAATTTCAATGTTGTCAAGGTCGGAGATGCAATTGCATACTCACTCGAAAAATCGGGAGTCGGAGTTGTTCACTGCAAAGAACATCACGACGAACCGCAATATCTGGGCGCTTATGACAACAGCGCTCGATCTATTAACAATTATATACAGCAGTATCCCTCGATTAAAATAATTCTTGACATACACCGTGACAGCATTACCACCGATGAGGGAGAAAAAATAAAGCCAACGTTCGTTTATGACAACAAAAAGGCTGCTCAGATCATGATAATGTGCGGCAACGACAATTACGGCTACTATGATTTCCCCGACTGGGAGCAAAACATGAGTCTTGCTGTAAAGCTTCAAAGCACTGCCGAAACTAAATTTCCCGGAATGACAAGACCGTTGTATTTTGGTAATTTCATGTATAATATGAATCTGGCTCCGGGGTCTTTGCTGATCGAAGTCGGAACGGACGCAAACACCCTTGAAGAAGCCTGCAATACGGGTCTTATGCTTGGTGACGTTATTGCCGATGTTCTGAAGAACGGCTAAGCAAGAATGTTACAGCGGTTTTTATCACTATCCTCAGCATAATGCTTATTGCCTGTCGACTCAGAAAATCAGTTTTATTTTGCATCATGGCTGTCACCCATATCCCGAACCCATTCATTCAAATCCCTTCTTGAGCGGCGGAAAATGTTTTGTTGTATATATGTATGCATAATTTATCATTTTCGGACGGTCTTATGAAAGGGGGGATTAAATGATCTACGTGGACAGAAAAACGTTCGGTCTTCCGTTTGAACAAAGAGTTCTCGGACATTACGGTGACAACTGCATAAATACACTGGAATTTGAAATAGGTGAAAATTATCCAAACTGTGATTATATCATGTACATTGAATTTTCAAACGGTACTGTTAACTCAATTATGCTAACAAAATCAGCCAATCAAACCGTAAGCTGGAGAATATCTGCTTCTGATATTTTCTGTTCGGGACTTGCTTATATCCAAATGAAAGCCATTGCAAAAAACGGAGAGATCTGGCACAGTCCGAAAATAATAGTTGAATTGCTTCGTTCCATTGATGAAAACACGGTAAACGGCGAATATATTCCAACTTTATTTCAGCAGCTTGACGAGAAAATCAATCTTTTGAAGAATTTGATCGTAGGCACAAGTGATTCTAACGATTACATTACACGCCCGCAAGCACAAGCTCTTATAACAGAAAACATAGACGAGCTTTTGCTTCCGCTTTGCAGAAGGCTTGACGGTGAGTAATTCCGTCGCTTACCGATATTATTATTTAAT
>CACYDY010000060.1 GCA_902773245.1 uncultured Ruminococcus sp. | reverse complement strand
CCGTAAAGCTTCGGATCGCAAAGAACAATAATAATCCGGCTATTGCGAAAATCACAATTGCAATCACTATCTCAACAGTGGTCATTTAATTATCTCCATTCTATTCGGCTTTTGCTTCCGTTAATTCATGCGATACTACTTTGTACATTTCATAGCGCGGGAAACTTTTTATCTTTTCAAATTCAATATACTTTCCCTCCGGAACATAATGATTGTTGTAATGCATCTGAAGGTTGCTCACCTTGCCTGCCATTATGTCCGGGTTTTTCCAGTAATCAAACAACACAACAATAATATTACTGTCTATAGCGTCGGGGAAAAGATGCTTGATACCGTTCTTTTCCATTGATTCCTGATATGTGCGGGAATGTTTGTCCCACCCGCCGAAGGTTATGGAATTATCGGGCGTGTCTTGCTTTACTAAAACATTGAAGTTAGTGTCATCCCTATATATACCGTCTAATAAAAACAAGTTATCGGGATGCGACTCCATGTACTCTTTTACATCTTTGTATTCCTCGGGGTACTCTACATACGAATATTTCACAAACAACTGCGACGCTGTAAACACCGAGGTCAAAACCAGCACAGCCGCCAATATGATTTCTAAGACTTTAGGATGCTTTTTGAAACCAAACTTTCTGCGATTGTTTTTATCCAAACTCATTATCATTAATACATACGCCGGAAGATATATGCACAGCGCCGCGCTGAAATGAATACGCGAAAGGGCGAGGTAAATATATAACGCAACCGACATTAGCGTAACGCACAGATTAATGATCTGCTGGTTTCGGTTATACAATATCGCGGTCACGACCGTAAACGCACAAATCGGCAGCAGCAACAGATTGCAGTTGTCAGCGCCGCCGAAGGGGCCGCCAACAGCGGCAAACAGCACTCCCCAAATCGCGGCGAAAACAATAGTAGGAAATACTATCCTCAGTTTTTCCTTTGCCAGGAGCCACAAGATCCACAGCAGAAATACGACAACTACAAGAATCACGGCGTCGATAATTATTACTCCGTTCTTTACCCTTTCCTGTATGCCGTTTCCAACTATCGAGAACAGTGTATTAAAGGAGCTTCTGCTGCCTAAGCCGTCAGCGGCGTATTCTTCAGAGTAATCCGCAATCTTTTTTAGCTTTTCCTTTGTGAAAAAATCGTCATCTATGCACCATTTTTTCAGGACGTTGATCTCTGCGAAAGAATCTATACCGACAGAACGGTAAAAATCCTTGTTGGCAAAAAAGTTAGCTGTTCTGTAGTCGATAACTCTAGAGACCTCTTTGTTGTACTCAGAAAACTCCTTATAGTAAGGCGAGGAATTTTTAGCGGCGTCGGACGCTAAATTGGCTCCGAATACGGCAGCTGCGGCGATAATCAGAACGAGAGCGGTTTTTGCATACTTTTTAACCGACTTTGTAAAAGCATTTTTAAACTTACTGTCCTTTTTATTCTTGAAAAGCTCCGCAAGAAAAACGCCCAAACAAAACGCGGCAGTAACCAAACAAAGCGAAACAAACGGATCAAACCTTATCTGCGAGCCGATCAAAAGGAGAAAAGCTCCGCCGATTATCTGAGTCAGCCTGAACCGCTTTCTCTTTTCATACATACAGCCGTAGATAATACAGACGAGCCCGGCCGTACACGCAATTACGGAAGTATTGGTGAACTGAATAACGATTATATAAAACGAAAAGAAAACTATATTGAATAATACGGAATAAAACAAGCCTTTTTTGGCCGAAAGCTTGCATAAAAACACATAGTTGATCAACCCGAGCGAAACGAAACATATGATATCCTGAAAAATATAGTAGAAATTCAAATGCGAAAACAGAGGTTGAATAATTGAAACAAACCACGCAAAAAAATACCCCATGAAGCCGATCGACACTTCACCATTTGAAATCAATCTGCATATTACGGGATCATCGCCGCCCGTATATATATGAAAACGATTGAGCGGCAGATATACAAGGAAGAACAGCAGACACAGAATCAGAGATGAAAGGAATCTGTGCTTGCCAATGAATTTAAAAAGCGCGTTTTCTTTTGT
>CACYDY010000059.1 GCA_902773245.1 uncultured Ruminococcus sp. | reverse complement strand
TAAAAGGAGTATTTTACTATGGGTATGACTATGACGCAAAAAATTCTCGCCGCCGGAGCGGGACTTGATAAGGTAGTTCCGGGTCAGCTGATCAAAACCAAGCTCAGTCTGGTTCTCGGAAACGATATTACAACACCTGTTGCTATCAATGAATTTGAAAAGAACGGCTTCGACGGTGTTTTTGATAAATCGAAAATCGCTATGGTTATGGATCACTTCGTTCCGAACAAGGATATCAAAGCCGCTCAGCAAACTCAGCAGTGCCGCTGCTTTGCCTGTAAGTTCGATATAGATAATTATTACGACGTCGGCGAAATGGGAATAGAACACGCGCTTTTGCCCGAAAAAGGTCTTGTGGCGCCCGGCGATATCGTTATCGGCGCAGATTCACACACCTGCACCTACGGCGCTTTGGGAGCGTTCTCAACGGGTGTGGGAAGTACGGACATGGCTGCCGGAATGGCTACCGGCGAGGCTTGGTTCAAGGTTCCCGAGGCTATCAAATTTAATCTCACCGGAAAGCTCAAGCCTTATGTTTCAGGCAAGGACGTTATTTTGTATATAATCGGAAAAATCGGCGTTGACGGCGCATTGTACAAGTCGATGGAGTTTACCGGCGAGGGTGTTGCCGAGCTTTCCGTCGACGACAGACTTTGTATTTCGAACATGGCTATCGAAGCTGGCGCAAAGAACGGTATTTTTGAGGTTGACGAACAAACTCTCGCTTATGTTGACGAAAGAGTAAAAAGAGATTATACTGTTTATAAAGCCGACGAAGACGCCGAATACGAGAGAGTTATCAACATTGACCTCGGTGTTATCGAGCCTACCGTTGCGTGTCCTCATCTTCCCGAGAACACAAAAGACGCTTCGATGCTTTCCGATGTCAAGATCGATCAGGTCGTGATCGGTTCATGCACAAACGGCAGGATCTCCGATCTGAAAGCGGCTGCCGATATTCTCAAGGGAAAGCACATTGCAAAGGGAATAAGATGTATTGTAATTCCTGCAACTCCGACTATCTACAGACAGGCAATGAAGCTTGGTTATATTGACACATTTATGGAGGCGGGCTGCGCAGTTTCAACACCGACCTGCGGTCCGTGTCTTGGAGGCTACATGGGAATACTTGCGGAAAACGAAGTTGCCGTTGCAACGACAAACAGAAACTTCCTCGGAAGAATGGGTCACATCACCTCGAAGATCTATCTTGCAAGTCCTGCGGTTGCGGCTGCAAGCGCTTTGACAGGAGTTATTACAGACCCAAGATCACTTGAGAATTAATTACTACAAAGAAATAAGGAGATTACATAAATGGACGCACACGGTAAGGTACATAAGTACGGAAACAACATCGACACCGATGTTATCATTCCGGCAAGATACTTGAACACAGCAGATCACAGCGAGCTTGCAAAGCACTGCATGGAGGATATCGACACCGCTTTTGTAAACAAGGTTTCCAAAGGCGATATCATGGTAGGCGGAGCAAACTTCGGCTGCGGTTCGTCAAGAGAGCATGCCCCGATAGCTATCAAGGCTTCGGGAATAGACTGTGTTATCGCAAAAAGCTTTGCAAGAATATTCTACAGAAACTCTATCAATATCGGTCTTGCAATTCTCGAATGCCCCGAAGCAAGCGAGAAGATCGACGACGGCGACACGGTAAGAATTGACTTTGACAGCGGCATAATCTATAATGAAACAAAGTCCGAGCAGTATCAGGCACAGCCTTTCCCTGATTTTATCAAGGAAATTATCAAGGCAAACGGATTGCTCAATTCCATTAAAAACAGATAATTATTAATAAAAAGGTGAAAGATCATGAACAAGAAAATTACAGTTTTAAAGGGCGACGGAATAGGCCCCGAAATCGTTGACGAGGCGCTCAAGGTTCTCGATAAGATCGGAGAAAAGTACGGCCATACTTTTGAAAAGGATTTTGTTGACATCGGCGGCTGTTCGATCGATAAATTCGGTGTCCCGATCACGGACGAGGGTCTTGAAAGATGTAAAAACTGTGACAGTGTGCTTTTGGGCGCTGTAGGCGGCCCCAAGTGGGATACTATCGACCCCGCAAAACGCCCCGAAAAGGCTCTTTTGAAGGTAAGAAGCGAGCTTGGTCTTTTTGCGAATCTTCGTCCGACAAAGATGTTCAGTCAGCTCAAGGACGCTTCGCCGCTCAAAGAAACAGGCATCAAAGACGGTCTTGATCTTATGATCGTTCGTGAGCTTACGGGCGGCATATATTTCGGCGAGCATAAAACATTTGAAGAAAACGGCGAAACGGTGGCGACCGATCTCATGCTCTACAGCGAGCATGAAATCGAAAGAATCGGCAGAGTTGCTTTCGAAACAGCGCGCAAGAGAGGAAAGAAGGTCCATTCGGTGGACAAGGCAAATGTTCTTGATTCCTCAAAGCTCTGGAGAAAGGTTATGCACAAGCTCTCCGAGGAATACAGCGACGTTGAATACAGCGATATTCTCGTTGACAACACGGCTATGCAGCTTGTGAGAAATCCCGGTCAGTTCGACGTTATAGTTACGGAGAATATGTTTGGCGATATTCTTTCCGACGAAGCAAGCATGCTCACGGGTTCTATCGGTATGATGCCGTCTGCAAGTCTTTCTTCGACACCCTTGGGAATGTACGAGCCTATTCACGGTTCTGCGCCGGACATCGCAGGACAGAATATTGCAAATCCTTTGGGTACTATTTTGTCGGCTGCGATGATGCTTCGCTATTCGTTTGATATGATTGAGGAAGCAGACGCAATTGAAAAGGCTGTTGACGAGGTTCTGAGCGAAGGCTTCAGAACAGTCGATATTGCGGGCAAAGACGAGAATGTTAAAAAGGTCAGCTGCAGCGAGATGGGAGATCTTGTCTGCGGTAAGATCTGAGCGGATATGACAGAAAGCGTCTGTTTGGGAACATAGAATTGTGTTAGGTAGTGTTTGATAAGTTAAGGAAGCGCTGATTAAATCCGGTGTTCATATTGCGAAGAATTTTTTCAGGAAAGCAAGATGAGTGCCAAGCCCGTAGTGCGTGATTTGATCAGTGGTTCCTTATGAAAAGAAAGGAATGACTTTATCAATGTTGCAGCTTGAAAATGTTTATCAGGCAGCTTTTGCTTTGAAAAATGTTATCAGAAATACAGAGCTTATTCATGCTCCGAAGATTAATCCCGATGTTAATCTTTACATAAAACCGGAAAATTTGCAGGTTACGGGATCTTTTAAGGTCAGAGGAGCAGCGTATAAGATTTCAAGACTTACGCAGGAAGAAAAGGCTAAGGGAGTTATTGCTTGTTCGGCAGGAAACCATGCTCAGGGCGTGGCGCTTGCGGCGGCAAGAAACGGCATTAAGTCGATAATTTGTCTGCCCGACGGCGCTCCGATCTCAAAGGTTGAGGCAACCCGCGCATACGGCGCTCAGATCGAGCTTGTGAACGGAGTTTATGACGACGCCTACAACTATGCTTTGAAGCTGAAAGACGAATTGGGACTTACCTTTATTCACCCGTTCGACGACGATGCGGTTATAGCCGGTCAGGGTACGATCGCGCTTGAAATACTGAACGAGAATCCCGACGTTGAAGCTATCGTTGTTCCGATCGGCGGCGGCGGACTTATTTCCGGTGTTGCGTATGCCGTAAAAGCTCTTCGCCCCGATGTTAAGGTTTACGGCGTTCAGGCTGCCGGCGCGCCGTCGATGCTCAATTCGATCAATGAAGGCAGCATTTTAACTCTGAACAGCGTAAAAACAATTGCCGACGGTATCGCAGTTAAACAGCCCGGAAATACAACATTTGAGATCTGCAGCAAATATGTTGACGAAATCGTTACCGTTACCGACGATGAAACGGCAACGGCTATCCTGACTTTGATGGAAAAGCAGAAGCTCGTCGCAGAGGGCGCAGGAGCTGTTTCGGTTGCAGCCGTTATGTTTGACAAGGTCCCTGTTAAGGGAAAGAATACGGTGTGCATAGTTTCGGGCGGAAACATTGACGTGACGATCCTTTCAAGAGTTATTGACAGAGGACTTCTTAAATCCGGCAGACTTTGCAAGCTTGCGATCGAGCTTACCGACAAGCCCGGTCAGCTGAGAGATCTTTCCGCAATAATTGCAAAGCACGGCGCTAACGTTGTTTCGGTAAATTACGAACACGCAGGAAAGGGCACCGATGTTAACAGCTGTATCATCAGTATGGAGCTTGAAACTAAGAACAAGGAACACATCAAAGAGGTCAAGAATGCGCTCGCCGACGAGGGCTTTAAGCTGCTGTGATCGGAAAGTTTAACTCAAAGCGTCGGTTTGACCGCTAAAAATTGAATATATATCAATAAAATACTTGAAATTTAACGAAAAATGTTATAAGATATTATTATCGGTAAAAGAAATCAGATAATTTAGAAAATTGGAAAGAGGCATGAATTATGGCAGAGATCGTTTATACAAAAAATGCTCCCGATGCTATCGGCCCTTATTCTCAGGCCGTCAAATCAGGTTCGCTCGTCTTTACGTCGGGTCAAATAGCCATCAACCCCGCAAGCGGCAGTGTTGAGGCAGCTACAATTGAAGAGCAGACAGAACAGGTTTGCAAAAATCTCACGGCCGTTCTCACAGAAGCAGGCTCGTCCATTGACAAGGCTATTAAAACAGTTTGCTTCTTGGCTGATATGAATGACTTCGCTAAGTTTAATGAGGTTTACGGCAAATACTTCACTTCAAAACCTGCTCGTTCGTGCGTTGCCGTCAAAACTCTTCCGAAAAACGTTTTGGTAGAAGTTGAGGTTATCGCCGAGATTTGATATTCAGACAGATTTTTTAATTTGCAGTCGCTCGGTTTCCCTGTATTATCATAATGTGAGATTGTGACGGATCAGAGCAGTTTGCATTTGAAAATCTGAGGCTTGAATTACAAAAGAACAACTTTTTATAAGGACGGAATACATTATGAAATTAAATGGTTCAGAAATTATTGTAAAAGTTCTTCTCGAAAATGAGGTTGACACGATCTTCGGTTATCCGGGCGGCTGTGTTCTCAATATCTATGACGAGCTTTACAAAAATCAGGATAAAATCACTCATTATATAACTGCCCACGAACAGGGCGCTTCTCATGCGGCAGACGGCTATGCCCGAGCAACCGGAAAGACCGGCGTTGTTCTTGCAACAAGCGGCCCGGGCGCTACCAATCTCGTTACGGGTATTGCTACCGCTTATATGGACAGCGTTCCCATGGTTGCCATCACAGGCAACGTCGGAAGCTCGCTTATCGGCCGTGACAGCTTCCAGGAGGTTTACATTGCAGGTATCACAATGCCTATAACAAAGCATAACTTTGTTGTGCGTAAAATAGAAGATCTTGCGGATACTCTTCGTCAGGCTTTCAAGATCGCAATCAGCGACAGACCGGGTCCCGTTCTTGTCGATATTCCCAAGGACATCACCGCAGCGGTTGCGGAATATGAGCCGAAGCCGAAGCAGACTGTTGAGAAGAAGTCGTTTATCGACGGCGATAACCTTGCGGAGATCGCCGAGGTTATCAACAAAGCAAAGAAGCCTGTTATCTTTTTCGGCGGCGGCGTAAAAAATTCAAACGCAGGCGATCTTATCAAGAAGATCATCGAAAAGGCTAACATTCCCGCAACTCACACTATGATGGCTTCGGGCGTTTTGAGATACGATATGCCCGAGAACCTCGGTTTGCTTGGAATGCACGGTTCGGTTGCAGCAAACAGAACCGTCAACGATTCAGACGTTGTTATCACGGTTGCAAGCCGTTTCTCCGACAGAGTTGCGCTTTCTCCCGATAAGTTTGCAAAGAAGGCAACCCTGATCCAGATCGACATCGACCAGAGTGAGATCAACAAGAACGTTAAAGTCGACTACAGCGTTGTAGGCGATGCCGAAACAGTTCTCGGTCAGCTTGAGAAGCTTATTAAGGAAAATAAGCATGAGGATTGGTTTGAAAAGATCAACTCTTTCAGAAAGGACGTTCCGTACTCCACAGGCGGAAATACTATCCACCCGAAGCAGATCATGGATATCCTCAGCGAAAAAGCAGGCGAGGACGGCATTTTTGTTACAGATGTAGGACAGCACCAAATGTGGGCTGCTCAGTATCTCCATCATGTTAAAGCCGAAAACTTCCTCACGAGCGGCGGACTCGGCACAATGGGCTACGGCTACGGCGCAGCTATCGGCGCAGCTATCGGAACGGGAAAAAGCCCCGTTTACCACATCACCGGCGACGGTTCTTTCCACATGAACATGAACGAGGCATGCACGGCGGTTACTTACAATGTTCCGGTTATTTCCATTTGTCTTAATAACAATGCTCTCGGCATGGTAAGACAGTGGCAGAAGATTTTCTACGGTCAGAGATATTCCGCAAGTGAGCCTGACAGAAAGACCGATTACGTTAAGGTTGCAGAGGGATTCGGAGCTAAGGGCTATACCTGCAGCACTGTTGAAGAGTTCAAGGCTGCTCTTGACGACGCTGTGAACTGCGGCGGTCCGGCTTGGATCGAGTGCCATATCGACAGAGAAGAAAGAGTTCTTCCGATGATTCCGGGCGGCGGAACTGTTGATGATATCATTTATGAATAATAGGAGGCTGACACAGTGAAAAAGACATATTTGAGTGTTCTCGTTGACAACCACGAGGGCGTTTTGACAAGACTTTCCTCATTGTTCTGCCAAAGAGGTTTTAATATAGACAGTCTTTCCGTTGCAGCGACAAATGATGAAACTCTTTCAAGAGTAACTATCGCAACGTCGGGAAGCGAAGAGGAAATCAACCAGATCATCAACCAGACAAAGAAGCTTTATGAATATGAGGGTATGTTTGAAATCGACCCCAACGACAGTCTTATCCGTGAGCTTCTTCTTGTAAAGGTTGCCTGTGATTCAAAAAACAGAAGCGGGCTTCTTGAAATTTCATCGATCTACAAAGCAAAAATTATTGATGTTTCGGTTGGAAGCATAGTTTTTGAACTGACAGGCAAGCCCGCAAAGCTTGATTCATACATTCAGAATCTTGAGGGTTATACAATCCTCGAGATGTGCCGCACAGGCGCAACGGCTCTCCAGCGCGGCGATGTTAAAATGACCAAGTAATGTTTTTATAAAAATACGTTTCGAGAGGGGCGGCATAAGCTCCTCTCGAGTGGCATATTTATAATTATTTGTTAATAAAACAGCTGCGGCGGCAGTTTGTTAACCGTAGAAACCGCCGCCCAAGCAGAGCATTATCAACCAAAATCAAGAGGTGTTAAAAATGAGAAGTGATAATGTAACCAAGGGCGTTGAACGCGCGCCGAACAGAAGTCTTTTTTATGCTATGGGATATACCAAGGAGGAGCTGGAGCGTCCGCTTATCGGTGTTGTTTCCGCTCACAGCGAGATAGTTCCCGGGCATTATCATCTTGATAAAATAACCGAAGCGGTAAAAGCCGGAGTTCGTCTTGCCGGAGGTACGCCGATCATGGTTCCGTCGATCGGTGTTTGCGACGGTATTGCAATGGGTCACATCGGAATGAAGTATTCGCTTGCTTCACGTGAGCTTATTGCGGATTCCGTTGAAACAATGACGATGGCTCATCAGTTTGACGGTCTTGTTCTTATTCCTAACTGTGACAAGATCGTTCCCGGCATGGTTATGGCGGCTGTAAGAATGAACATTCCTGCCGTTGTTTGCAGCGGCGGCCCCATGCTTGCAGGCTTGTATGACGGCGAAGAGATCTCCCTGTCAAAGATGTTCGAAGCGGTAGGTTCTTACAAGGCAGGACTCATAGACGAATGCAAGCTTTCCGAATGCGAACACGGCGCGTGTCCGGGCTGTGGTTCGTGCGCAGGAATGTACACCGCAAACAGCATGAACTGTCTTTGCGAATCTCTCGGAATAGCTCTTCCCGGAAACGGAACTATCCCGGCGGTTTCCTCGGGCAGAGCTGCGCTTGCAAAACACGCAGGCATGGCAATTATGAATCTTGTTAAGAATGACATCAAGGCAAGAGATATTATTAACGAAAAATCTATCAGAAATGCGCTTGCGTGCGACATGGCGCTCGGTTGTTCGTCAAACAGCGTTCTTCATCTTCTTGCGATCGCAAACGAAGCAGGTGTTCCGCTTGATCTTGAGCTGTTCAACGAGATGAGCGCAAAAGTGCCGAATCTTTGCCACCTTGCGCCGGCAGGCCCGACGCATATGCAGGATCTCAACAAAGCCGGCGGTGTTCCGGCGGTTCAGGCTGAGCTTGCAAAGAAAGGACTTCTCGACTTGTCGCTGATCACCGCAACGGGAAAAACAGTCGGCGAGAACATCGAGGGCGCTTACGTTAAAGATACAAATTCTATCAGAACTATCGACAATCCGTACAGCGAAACCGGCGGTATTCAGATCCTTTGGGGCAACCTTGCGGAGAACGGCTGTGTTGTTAAGAGAAGTGCGGTTGCGCCGGAAATGCTTCAGCACAAAGGCCCGGCAAGAGTTTTCAACAGCGAGGACGAAGCGATCGCAGCAATTTATGCGTCGAAAATCGTTGACGGCGATGTTGTGGTAATTCGCTACGAAGGCCCGAAGGGCGGCCCGGGAATGAGAGAAATGCTCAATCCTACGAGTGCGCTTGCGGGAATGAAGCTTGATAAGACCGTTGCGCTCATCACGGACGGACGTTTTTCGGGAGCAAGCCGAGGAGCGTCTATCGGACACGTATGTCCCGAGGCTGCCGACGGCGGAGTTATCGGGCTGGTTGAAGAGGGCGACATCATCAGCATTGACATACCCAATGCGAAGATCACTCTTGAAGTATCCGACGAAGAGCTTGCGAAGAGAAGAGAAAACTACACTGCGCCGAAGCCGAACATCACAAACGGCTGGCTTGGAAGATATTCAAAGCTTGTAAGCACAGCGTCAAAGGGCGCGGTGATGAAGTCCTACGACGAAATTTAATTATTGATAATAATTG
>CACYDY010000058.1 GCA_902773245.1 uncultured Ruminococcus sp. | reverse complement strand
GTTGGGGGTATGGGTGACGTCAATAAGTGTTAAATAGAACCAAAGGCTTGGGTCGACAGGAACAAATCCTTAAGTTGTGGACAGTGAATTCAAAATATATAAGAAATGAGGGAAAGATGTGGATAATGAGATAAATCAAGGGATACCCGAATCAAGGATAATTGATGTGGATTTGGATAAGGAAATGAGAAAGTCTTTCCTGGATTATTCGATGTCGGTTATCGTAAGCCGTGCGCTTCCCGATGTGAGAGATGGCTTGAAGCCTGTTCACAGAAGAATTTTATATGCAAAGTATGAAAACAATATTTTGCCGTCATCACCGTACAAGAAGTGCGCAACAACTGTCGGCGACGTGCTTGGTAAATACCACCCGCACGGTGATGCGTCCGTTTATGACGCATTGGTACGTTTGGCGCAGGATTTCAGTATGAGATATATGCTCGTTGACGGTCACGGAAACTTCGGCAGCGTTGACGGAGATCCGCCGGCTGCTTACCGTTATACTGAATCGAGAATGAGCAAAATATCCGTTGAAATGCTTCGTGATATTGACAAGGATACTGTAGATTTTGTTCCGAATTACGACGACACAAGAAAAGAGCCGTCTGTTCTTCCGACCAGGTTCCCGAATCTTCTTGTTAACGGAAGCACCGGTATTGCCGTTGGTATGGCGACAAATATTCCGCCGCATAATCTCAGCGAGGTGTCCGACGCAATTTGCTATCTGGTAGATCACCCCGACGCGCAGCTGGCGGATCTCATGAATTATATTCAAGGACCCGATTTCCCTACAGGCGGTATTATCATGGGCAGAAGCGGAATCAGAGCCGCTTATGCAACGGGCAGAGGAAAAATAACTCTCCGTGCAAAAACTGAAATTATCGAAGCCAAAAACGGAAGAAACAAAATTATTGTCAGTGAGCTTCCGTATCAGGTCAACAAGGCGAAGCTTATCGAAACGATCGCAGAGTATGTAAGAGATAAAAAAATCGAGGGTATTTCGAATATTGAAGATCACTCCGACAGAAACGGTATGCATATCGAAATAGACGTAAAGCGTGAAGCTCAGGCACAGCTTGTTTTGAGTCAGCTTTTCAAGTTCACTCAAATGCAGATAACATTCGGCGCAATAATGCTTTCTATCGTAAACGGTGAGCCGAAGATTCTCAATCTGAAACAGATCCTTGAACACTACATAGATTTTCAGATCGATATAATAACTCGCAGATCACTTTTTGATCTCAAAAAAGCTCAGGACAGACTTCATATTCTTGAAGGCTTGAAGGTGGCGCTTGATTTTATTGACGAAGTTATTTCAATAATTCGTTCAAGCAAGGATCAGGCAGCGGCAAAGCAGGCGCTCGGCGAAAGATTCGGATTGGACGATGTTCAAACACAAGCAATAGTTTCAATGAGACTCGGACAGCTGACAAACCTTGAAAGAAATAAGATAGAGGACGAAATCTCGGCTCTGAATGCTAAAATTGCTGATTTGAATGATATTTTGGCAAGTCATGAAAGAAAGATTGGTATTATCAAAGATGAGATCACCGAAATCAGAAATAAATACGGCGACGAAAGAAGAACGGAGATCTGTACCGTAAACGGCGAGGTTGATATTGAGGATCTTATTCCAAGAGAGGAATGTGTTCTCACACTCACAAATTTGGGATACATAAAACGTCTTAATGCCGATACCTACAAAGCGCAAAAGCGAGGCGGAAAAGGTATTGCCGGTGTTGGAAAAGCCGAAGACGATGTTGCCAGCGATATGTTTATAATTCACAGCCACGACTATGTGATGTTCTTCACCAACAGAGGAAAGGTCTACAGATTGAAGTGCTACGAAGTTCCCAACGGCAGCAGAACATCAAAGGGTACGCTTGTCAACAGCATTCTGCCGCTTGAAGAAAACGAACACGTAAGCTCGATGATAAAAGTACCCAAGTTTGACGAAGAAGAAAAAAGATATCTCGTAATGGTTACAAAGCACGGATTTATCAAGAGAGTGGAGCTTGGAGCGTTCGGTTCTATCAGAAAGGGCGGTTTGATAGCGCTTGATCTGACAGACGGCGACGAGCTTTCATGGGTTCGTCTGACGAATGGTGAAAATCAGCTTCTCATTGCGACCAAGCTTGGAAAGTCGATCAGAATTAACGAAAGCGACGTTCGTGCAATGGGCAGAACCGCACGAGGCGTAAGAGCAATCAAGCTTGCCGAGGGTGACAGCGTAATCGGAATGTCAATTTTGCGTGATGGCGGATATGTTCTCACTGTTTCCGAAACAGGATACGGCAGACTCAGCGAGATAGACGACTATCGTTTGCAGTCAAGAGGCGGTATGGGACTTATCAACTATCATACCGATAAATACGGCAATGTTGCGGCAATTAAGGTGGTTGATCTTGACGATGATGTGATCGTTATTGCCGATAACGGAACTATCATAAGATTCAATGCAAGCAATATCAGAATTTGTTCACGTCCGAGCAAGGGCGTCATGGTTATGAAGCTTGCAGACGGCTCCAAAATTGTCACGATAGCAAGATCACCTCATGAAGATACCGATGATTCCGATGATAATAACGTCGAGTCCATCGAAACGACCGAAAACGGTTTAAGCGAAGAGGTTTCGCAGGAGTTTTCCACAGAAAATCAGAATGATGTTGAAAACTTGAACGAATCGGAAGAATAATTAAAAGAATAATAAAACACAGTGTATGATATTTTTGTTGTACACTGTGCTGATGTTATATGAGAGAAATACTATGAAAAAGAAAATCAGGCATACGGTGACAGCTGTTGTTATTTTACTGTTTTGCACAACGGCAATTTTTATTCTTTTTTTGAATAACGGAAAAATGTATGACAACAGCGATTTTAATATTTCAGATTACAAAAGCAAAACTGACAAAGACGGTGACTCAATCGACGACCAAACAGATATTTTACTTAGTACACGTGAGTATATTTCAAGATCTCCAAAATATAAAAGCGAATACTACTCGACGGGCTATCCAACGGGTGAATACGGAGTCTGCACCGATGTTGTGGGGTACGCTTTAAAGGATTCGGGCTATGACCTTATGCTTCTTGTAAGCGAAGATATAAAAAATAATCCCGATGATTACGATATTGACAAACCCGATATTAATATTGATTTTCGCAGAGTGAAGAATCTCATAGTTTATTTTAACCACACCGCTTTAGATCTCACTACGGATATCAATGATATTTCCCAGTGGCAGGGCGG
>CACYDY010000057.1 GCA_902773245.1 uncultured Ruminococcus sp. | reverse complement strand
TGCCTTTGGAATCTGCGGGCGCAAGGCGGAAGTGCCCTTGGGGCACCTTTGAAAAGGCCCCTGCGAAACTTTAATAAGCTTCGCATCTCTAATAATTTAGGTAATTTCAAATGTCGTTTACTGTGAAACAAAAAACTGAAAAGAGGATATGTTATGAGCGATCACACGGACGGCAGCGGTTCATCTTCAAAATCAAAGATCATAATAAGAATTATTATCGCAGTCTTGCTGTTGGCAGCTATAGGCTCGGGCGCATTCTTCCTTAAAAAAGGAAATGATTCCGACACCAATACGGAGAATTATTCCGTGGTAAGCGAAATTACCGAAACAAGCGACTTGAGCGTTAAGAGGATTCGTTTTAAGAATTCCTCGATCAGCCTGACGGTCGGAGAAACGGCTGCGCTTGAAATAATTTTCGAACCCGAAGACGCCGAGGACAAGGATATAGAGTTCAAATCAGACCGCCCCGAAATCGCAAAGGTGGACGATAAGGGCAGGCTGACAGCCGTTTCATCGGGCGATGCGGTTGTGACGGCTATTCTTAAAAGTGACAATACAGTCACGGCGACGCTGAGTGTCAAAACAGCCGATGACACCGACAGCTCTGCCGGCATTAACTCCGACACCGATAAAAATAAAAACGACAAAAAGTCCGATACCGACTCTCAAACAAAGAAAAAGGATACTTCCTCGGCAGCCGAATCGAAGAAGTCCGATAGCGACAAACCATCATCAGGTTCAGCCGTCAGCAAAGCCGCAGAAAGTACAGTCAGCTCAAAACCGTCGCAGCCGGTATACTATCCAACAACGACTGCGCAGCAGCCGACTCAGCAAACAACTCAGACACCCCCGCCGGAATCGAAACCGTCAGAGGAGATCGTTCCCGAAGCTCCCGATATTCCCGACAGCGGCGAATTTATTGATCCGTACAGTGCGGGCAAGAGCGTTCCGATCTGCTATGTGGGCACAGACGAGAAAAAAGTCAGCATAAGCTTCGATGCTTCCTGGGGCAATGACAAGACTCAGCTTATTCTTGACACACTCGAACAGTATAATATCAAATCAACATTTTTCCTTGTGGGAACTTGGGTAAGAGCGTACCCCGACGATGTGAAAAAGATCGATCAGGCAGGACACGATATCGGAAATCATTCGAATACTCACCCCGATCTGACGACTCTCAGCACGGCAGGCATCAGAAGCGAAATGGATATTTGCAGCAGCGAAATCGAGGCTTTGACGGGTAAAAGACCCATACTGTTCAGAAATCCGTACGGAGCTTATGACGACAGAGTGGTGGGTACGGCTCTCGGCATGGGAATGAACTGCATTCAATGGGACGTTGACACGCTGGACTGGACAAATAATTCGGGAGCGGACATATGCGGCAGGATAAAGAAGAATATTAAAAACGGTTCGATAATTCTAATGCACAACGGCGGAGGACACACGGCTGAATCACTGCCGACAATAATTCAGACTATCTACGATCTGGGTTATGAGATAGTTCCGATATCCGAGCTGATAGGCGACGGAGATTACACGACCGACAGCACGGGAAGACTGATACCCAATGAAATTCCCGACACTCCGCAAAGCGACGTTTCCGACACTTCACAGAGCGATACCTCTCAAAGTGACACCTCCGACACATCGCAAAGCGATACCTCCGATACCTCACAAACCGACACGCCAACCACCTCGGCTGCTTCGCAAAATGAACATTAAGCTGCGGACAGTGGTTTCCAAACGGCAAAAAGCATAATAAAAAAGAAGGCAGTTTCGTTATTTCGGCTGCCTTCTTTATTATTATTCAAAAAATTTATCTATTTGATTTTTTTCCATGTTTTCACCGATAACAATTATAATTTCCTGTCCGTTGCAAATGGGAGAAACTTCAACGTTTCCTTTTGCCGCATTTAACTCAAACCAACTGTCGTCCTGTTTTACAAAGCCTTTGATTCTGAAAACTCCCATGCATTCTTTAAGGATCCGTTCGGCTATTTCCTTGAGTTCGTCGGGAGTGGCTTTCACGTGTAAATAATAAAAAGAACTGTAATCGGTGTTTTCCGAAAGAACCTTTACGTAGCTTTCCGGAATGTATCCGCTGTTTGATATAGCTTCAAAGTCCTCTTCACTAAAGCTTTCCCAGTCCTTTGTTATAATGTCACAGCTTTTGAGTCTGCGTTTGCAGCGGAATTTTTCGAGTGCTTTGTTGAGATGCTCAACGGTGTTTTTAATGTCCTCGGGCTGTGCCTGAGATGTTTTGCTGATAATTATTTTACCTGCGTTTGCCGCCTGCGATGCGAGAAGATACTCCGACTGCTCGGAAAGATCGTTTTCAAGCTTTGCGTCGACGATGGTAATAACGCTTCCTGCCTCGTACCATCTGTCGAGAGGCTCTTCATGCAGCACGTCAAAAAATTCGTCCACATCGAAAATTCCCGAAGGTTCGATGATAACTCTGCTGCAGCCGCTCATTGCCAACGAGATCAACTTTGTTTTGAATCTTCTTTTGTGACAATGCGCATCACACGCTCCTGCGACCGTTTCAATAACGCAGTTGTCGCTTTGAAGCTCGCCAAGCAGCATCATGTCCACATTCACTGCTCCGTAGTCGTTTTCAAGTATGCCTGTTTTGCAGCCTTTTTTGGTTAGTTGATCTGCGTATTTTTTTATGAAGGTTGTTTTTCCCGAACCCAAAAATCCTGTTATAAGATCAATTTTTATCAAAGTTACCACCGCCTGCCGAAAAATTATCACTTATTTGATAATAACACATTTGCGTGATAATGTCAAAATTCTCCGGTGG
>CACYDY010000056.1 GCA_902773245.1 uncultured Ruminococcus sp. | reverse complement strand
TAGGTCACGTCGGAGCAATGTCGGTAACTGAAAAAGTCTATACTCATTACGATATAAAACCGCTGCTCGAAGCGGTGAATTTAATATAAAAAAGTGTGTATCACGGGTGTATCACCGCAAAAAATATTATAACTTTTTTCAATGCTTTTTTATTAAAAAACTCAGATTTTTAGCCATTTTTCGTTGTTTTTAAAATCTTGAAAATTAACAAATGTTAATAATTTGATAAAAAATATCGATGAAACATTTCGCTTCATCGACATCCTTTTGTAAAATGTGAACTTAATGCTTACGATTACTTCTCAACTTCCTGTGCCTGGGAACTTGACAATACCATTTGAATACCCTTGGTGATCTTGCCATATTCGTTCGTGATAGTTTCCAAATAATCTCTGCCCTTTGGCTCGAGGTGGTAGTACTTACGCAATCTCTTACCAACGATTTCCATTCTGTCGGAAATTACACCTTTCTCAATAAGACGATAGAGTGTAGGATAAAGAGATCCCTCAGGCATAACGAACTGCTCGCCGCTTCTAACCTTCAATTCCTGTGCGATCTGATATCCATACATATCATCATTCTGCAAGAGATAAAGGATCAGCAGTTCCGACGTACCCTTTTTTAAATTTTCTGAAATACCCATAGTTTTTCTTCCTTTGTAAAGAATGTACATTTTTTATATCAATAATTCGGATCACGCCGGATCAGACTGTTATAATTTAAAAATCGATCTCAGGCACTAAAAATCAACAATTAAATAATAACTCAGTCCACTCCAACACATAAATAAACACATTGCAGTTTGTGCAATATACTCAATCACAGTTTATCCGAAATAGATATCAAGACTTATTCTTATTATTAATTATACTATAAATAGCGGAGAATGTCAACATAAATATTATATCAATAATCTGAATTATTATGTAAAATGATTTTACAATAGTATTAATCTATAATATTGAAAGCGAATTTTAGAAACTGCGATCACCCCAAAAGGCCCTGATGCTCAAATAGAATTTTCAGCCCCATAATAACCAAGAATACTCCGCCTAATATTTGTGCTTTGGTTTCAAATCTGCTTCCAAACCTCATACCGATAAAAACACCGGCAATCGAAAACAAAAATGTTGTTGTACCGATTGTCAAACAAGACAACAGAAGATCAAGTTTAAGAAAAGCCAGCGTTATCCCAACCGCAAAAGCATCAATACTGGTAGCTACTGCCAAGACTGACAATTCGCAATAATCAAGCTCTGTGCCCACAGAAACCTCATTTTGGTTGTCACAAAGCGAGTCCCTGATCATTTTGAAGCCGATAAAACCAAGCATGGCAAATGCGATCCAATGATCGAAAGCAACAATATACTTTTGAAACTCGAATCCCAAAAAATACCCTAAGCAAGGCATTAAAGCCTGAAAGCCGCCCAAAAAAACAGCAATGGTAACAGACAATTTCAAATCGAACCTTTTCAAACCCAATCCCTTGCAAACGGCAACGGCAAATGCGTCAACTGATAACCCAACAGCGATAAAAACCAATTCAACAGCACTCATATTAAAACTCCTCAAATTCAGAATACAATCAATATTTATTCAAAATTCTGAGTTTTTATGAGTTTGACCACATTTTATAATTCAACGCTTTGGATCACATTGAAACCAAAATATTATCAGACATTTGAGAACATCTGACCCGAAACGCATAAACTAATCAAAATATAATCAAAACGGCACAGCTTGCCCATAATAATATAATAATATATTTTGTTATGAAAGTCAACAATAACTAACATAAATCTAATTAGTTAAACGTTATCGCAGCAACACTATCATTTAAAACGGTAAAGATAACTTTTCTCTCACCCGAAACATAAGTGTAGTCGGAAGCCGGCTCTCCGAATGCCTCTTTAAGCTCTTCTACTGTCGAACCGATTTTTATTCCTTTTGCAATAGAATAGTTTGGCGATACTATTTCTATTGAAGAAACGATCTGACTGTAATAATCGCCGTACACCACTGTAATATTGCACTGTTCAAAAGTATAAACCTTTCCGTTTTCAACGTCGGCTGCCGAACTATATTCGCCCAAAATATCCGAAACCTCGCCTATGCTTTGACCAACATATATCTTTGAATCATCAATTGTAAAGGACATATACTCCGGGTCTATCGAGCCTTGCGGCGTATCGGTTGAAGTATCGGTATCAGCAATATCCGTATCAGTCGAAATAATGTCGGTATCGGAGTCGATGATATCCGAATCGCTGTCCAAAACTATATCCGTATCACTGTTATCACCGCCGTCGGTGTCGATATCCGAAGAGATCTCGGAATCCGTATCGGAATC
>CACYDY010000055.1 GCA_902773245.1 uncultured Ruminococcus sp. | reverse complement strand
GGTTAAAAATGCTGCTTCATCCAGAGGCTGCGTTTTTTCACATCTTATATCAAAGGAGATGTTACGGTGAACGAAGATTTAAAATTGAATAAAATTAACGTGCCAAGCTCCGAGCTTGATGATCTTGAAAAAAGCTCCGACGGCAATTTTGCGGATACGCAGACTGTGTCGGAACCCAAGATTATAAACTCAGATGAAACAGACGTTTTTGCCGTATCCGATAAACCACGGCAGGACGCATTGTCAAGCGGCGAAAACAGTGAGAATGGTGCATTGAACCCCCAAGAAGAGTTCCGACCGCCTGTAGATCTGCAAAAAGGCTCTTTCGAAACGGCCGAGCGTAAGAACGATACCTCTTCGAACGATAGCGTTCAGCCGCAGCTTCAACAGGGAGATCCCGAGAGGAATCCTCTTTCGCAAAGCGCTGCTCAGAATGCAGGTTATCAGCAGCAGTTCAGACCTGTTCCGAGAAATACGCAGAGAAACCGGTTGTCGCAAAACACCGCTCAGAATGCAGATTATCAGCAGCAGTTCCGCATGACCCCGAGGAATACGCAGAGGAATCGGTTTTCGCAAAACACCGCTCGGAATACAGATCACGGACAGCAGTTCCGACAGACCCCGAGA
Source organism: uncultured Ruminococcus sp. (assembly GCA_902773245.1). Lineage (GTDB taxonomy): Bacteria > Bacillota > Clostridia > Oscillospirales > Acutalibacteraceae > RUG592. The sequence goes on along the minus strand of CACYDY010000055.1, from coordinate 1,846 downwards.
AATACACAGAGGAATCCTTTTTCGCAAAACATCGCTCAGAACGCAGGCTATCAGAACCGGTTCCAACAAGGCGGCATAAATCGCGATCCGTTTGCGCAAAACGCTCCGCCTTACGGATACGCCCCGCAGAACGCAAACGGCTATCCGACGTATCCTCAGTATTATCAACCGCCCGGATATTTGCCGAAGCAGGCTTTTTTCTATCAGCCAAGTCCAAAGGAACTGGAAAAAACACAGCTTTCAAAAGATTGTTCAACAGCGGGCAAAACCACAATAGCAATTTTTGTCACTATGCTCGTTGTTGCTATTATTATTGAGATCGTGGGAGTTTTCTGCGGAATAGTCGAAGACGTTCCCAAAATGGACGATCCATATACAGGTTTTACGCCGGTGGGATTTTATATGTACGAGGGGCTTGCCTCGCTGCTTTCGGTATTTTTTCCGACTTTGATATTGGCGAGATCGTCAGGCACCAAGCTTAACGAATTGATACCCTTCAAGAAGATCAGCGGCAAAAAGCTTTTGGCGATAGTTCTTGCCGGAACCTCACTTTGCATGGTCGCTCAGATCATGGCAACGCTTATTGGTATTAATATGAGTCTTTTTGGTATTGACATCAACGAGGGACTTGATATGAAAGTGGGAACAAGCGCTTTTGATATCGTGATGAATACCATATGCACGGCGATCATTCCCGCTCTTGTTGAAGAATTTGCGTATCGCGGACTTGTTCTCGGTGTGCTGAAAAAGCACGACAATATGCTTGCCGTTTTCGGAAGCGCTTTCCTTTTCGGAATGCTCCACGGAAACTTTGCGCAAATACCGTTTGCTTTTGTTGTAGGTCTGATCCTGGGCTATGTGAGAGTTAAGACGGATTCAATGCTGCCGGGTATTCTGATTCACTTCTGCAACAATTTTTATGCTGTTGTCGCAGTAACCTTGTCGGAAGTTCTGCCCGAGTCTTACTCGGGGATCGTTGATGTTTTGTTTATTGTTATTTTGATAGTTATCGGCTTTATCGCAACGACCTATCTGCTGAAAAAGGACAAAGACTTTTTCACCGTGGAAACAAAAACAAGCTATCTGACGTACTCCGAAAAGCTTAAAACTTTCATGACAACGGGTACTGTTATCGCTTCGATAATTCTTTTAACAATTGAGTCTATTGCTATTCTGACGGTATTGAAATCATGATTTTTGAAAGCGATAATGACCGCTGCGAGTATTTTATGGGGAAAGCGATAGAACAGGCGAAGATAGCCCGATCTATCGGAGAAGTTCCCGTTGGAGCGGTTATAACCAGAAACGATGAGATCATAACCGCAGCTTTCAACAGACGTGAAACCGGCAGAAATGCGCTCTATCATGCCGAGCTTGACGCTATCGACAAAGCCTGCACAATATTGGGCGGCTGGCGGCTTTGGCAGTGTGAGCTTTACGTTACTCTTGAGCCTTGTCCGATGTGCGCAGGCGCAGTGATAAATTCAAGAATACCAAAGGTTGTTTTTGGAGCATACGATATGAAATCGGGTTCGGCAGGGAGTCTGATCAATTTGTTTGAGGTTCCGTATAATCACAAGCCTGAGGTGATAGGCGGTGTGCTTGAAGAGGAATGCTCGGGTATGTTGTCGGAGTTTTTCGCAGAACTAAGGATCAAGCTTAAGAGCAAAAGAAATATTTGATTATTTAGGGGGACGTTTTTACGTCCTCTTTTTGCTGTGACGGAAAATATTTTCACAGTTTTTATCTGACATCGGATATGGTAATTATTCTAAAATCTATAAATGAGCAATTTTGAAAATTTCACAATAAAAGCTTGAAAGAGGACAATTAAAGTTTTTGTCCC
>CACYDY010000054.1 GCA_902773245.1 uncultured Ruminococcus sp. | reverse complement strand
GTTGGGGGTATGGGTGACGTCAATAAATGTTAAATAGAACCAAAGTCTTGGGTCGACAGGAACAAATTCTTAAGTTGTGGACAGTGGTTATTAAATAAAAAAACGGGAGCACTCCAAGCAGAGTGTTCCCGACTTATGGATTTTCTGTCAGGCTTTTGCGGCGGCAGAAACCTTCTTTTCAGAATACGAGGGGGCAGAGCTTGCTTGTTCGTTGTTCAGGTTTTCCTTTGCAACAGCGAGCATAAGCTTGATCCTGTTCTCCTGGTTGACTCTCGGAGCGCCCGGGTCATAGTCGATAGCAACGATGTTGGCTCTGTCGTCAATACTTTTGATCTTTCTGATCATACCCTTGCCGTTGATGTGATTCGGCAGACAGCCGAACGGCTGGGCGCAAACGATGTTTCCGTAGCCTGCTTCTGTGAGTTCGAGCATTTCCGCTGTTAACAGCCAGCCCTCGCCCATTTTGCTGCCGAATCCGATAACTCCGTCAACGAGCGATTTTGTGTGAGCGTATGACGAGGGTGGAACAAAACCGTATTTTTTAACGCTTTCTATAAGGCTTGATTCAAGCTTGGTGAAGTAATTCATCAGAACACTCACTACATTGTACTTGATCTTATTTCCTCCGTAAAGCTTTATGTCTTCAAGGCGGTTGTCGACTTTAAAGAGCATAAATCCCATAATTCCGGGCAGATTTACCTCACAGCCCTGCGAAGCAAGGAATTTTTCAAGATTGTTGTTTCCGAGAGCGGCATATTTAACATAGATCTCTCCGACAACTCCGACTTTGACCTTTGGAATTTTGTTGATCTTGATTTCGGTAAACGATCGGGCAATTTCATCAAGATTTGTATCGATCTCTTTGGCGGTGAAGCCTTTTCCTTTTTCAAACTGAGTTGAAAGCGCTGCGATCCATTTGTCAACAAGACGCTGCGCTTCGCCGACGTTCAGCTCATACGGCTGGATCTGATTTCTCAAAAGCATGAGCGAATCGCCGTAAACAAGACCGGCTGCCATACGTCTTATCATCGGAATAGTAAGAGAAAATCCGCTGTTTTTTTCAAGACCCGAAAGGTTGAGCGAAATAACCGGAACGTTTTCAAAGCCTGCTTTTTTGAGCGCTTTTCTCAACAGATGAATATAGTTTGAAGCGCGGCAGCCGCCGCCTGTCTGCGTTATCATGAGAGCCGTTTTGTTTACGTCGTATTTTCCGCTTTGCAAAGCATGAATAAACTGACCTATAACGAGAAGCGCCGGATAACAGGTGTCGTTGTGAACATATTTAAGTCCGACCTGAGCGATTTCGGGACCCTCGGTGTCGAGAAGAATGGTTTTGTAACCGTAGTGAGTGAAAACATTTCTTAGAATATTGAAATGAATCGGAGCCATCATCGGCAAAAGAATAGTATACTCCTCTTTCATTTCCTTTGTGAACAGCAGACGTCCTGTCTTGTCATATTCAAGTTTAGCCATTACCGTCCGTCCTTTCTGTAGGTATAATTACGAAACACACGATAAGATAAAATAATATTACAACGATTATACTCGAAAGCGTTAAGATTTAACTCTTTTCTTTCTCAGACCGGCAATTCGCTTCGCTGTTGCCTGTTTTGATTTTTACAGTAAGGTATGGTTTTAAGAGTTGTTTTGATTTATAGTTCTTTGATTTCGCTGAGGGAAATTTGTTGATCTTTTCTGCTTTGCTCCGTCAGCGACTCCCTAAAGGGATTAGGCTTCGCCGTCACCGGCGCTGCCTTTGGAAACTGCAAGCCTTTGAAAAGTCCCCTGCGAAACTTTAATATGGTAAATCTTTTAGATTTTGAGTATAATCGCCTGTTTTCCAAAGCCTGCTCCGGTATCTTATGAAAAAATCTTTCATGAGATACTCAACACACGCTTCTTATTTTTCCGCGCCAATCGCAGCAAGAAGCGAACGTATTCTGATCTTGACTGCGCCGAGGTTTGTGATTTCGTCTATTTTGATCTGGGTGTAGATCTTTCCTTCTTTTTCGAGAATATCACGAACCTCGTCGGTTGTGATGGCGTCGACTCCGCAGCCGAATGAAACCAGCTGAACGAGATTCATGTTTGGTTTGTCGGCAATATATCTTGCTGCGGCGTAAAGTCTTGAGTGATAAGTCCACTGGTTGAGTACGGTTGTCGGGAATTTTTCCACCTTGTGGCTTATGCTGTCTTCGGAAATAATCGCTACTCCAAAGCTTAAGATCATTTTGTCGATTCCGTGGTTGATCTCGGGGTCAACATGATATGGTCTGCCGGAAAGAACGAATATCGGTTTTCCTTCTTCTTCCGCGCGTCGGATAATTTCTTCTCCTTTTTCACGGATTCGCGCGAGGTGCTTTTCGTATTCGCCGTAAGCTGCGTCGGAAGCCTTTTTAACTTCTTTCAGAGTGATATCGGGATAATATTTCAGGAGAATTTCATGAACCTTTTTGGGGAAATCCTTTCTTCTGTGAATGCCAACGTATTCTTTGATAAGGGTTACGTTTTTGACGCTGTTCATATTTGCTCCGATAACTTCGGGGTAGTATGCGACAACGGGGCAGTTGTAATGATTGTCGCCGAGTTTTTCATCGAAATTATATGACATACACGGATAGAAAATGGTTTCTGCTCCGGAATCTATCAGCTTTTGAATGTGTCCGTGAACAAGCTTTGCCGGGAAGCATATCGTATCCGACGGTATCGTCTTGTTGCCCTTTGAATAAACCTTTTTGTCGGATATTCCCGATGTTACGACCTTAAAGTCGAGGTTAGTGAGGAACGTGTGCCAGAATGGAAGCATTTCATACATATTAAGTCCCATCGGAAGGCCTATAGTCCCGCGTTTTCCCTCTTTGGGTTCATAGCTTTTGAGAAGCTCAAGCTTGTAGTCGTACATATTAAGACCCTTTTCGGGTGACTTTTTAGTAATGGGACGCTCGCAGCGGTTTCCTGCGATAAAGCGTCTGCCGTCGGCAAATGTGTTGACCGTAAGGCGGCAGTTGTTCTGACACATACCGCAGTTTGCGACCTTGATCGTGTGTTTAAATTCGGCAAGCTGTTTTTCGCCGAGGATCGTACTTTTGTTGTCGATTCCCCTGCTCATAGCGTAAAGAGCAGCGCCGTAAGCTCCCATAAGTCCGGAGATAACAGGTCTTACAACATCTGTGCCCATTTCCATTTCAAAAGCACGGAGAACGGCATTGTTAAGGAATGTTCCGCCCTGAACAACGATTTTCTTTCCGAGTTCGTCCGGACCGGAAGTCCTGATAACCTTATAGAGCGCATTTTTAACGACACTCAGCGACAAACCTGCCGAAATATCCTCGATCGTGGCGCCGTCCTTCTGAGCCTGTTTCACGGAGCTGTTCATAAATACGGTGCAGCGTGAGCCGAGGTCTACGGGGTGTTTTGCGAACAGACCCTTGTTTGCAAATTCTTCTATCGAATATCCCAGCGCATTGGCAAATGTCTGAAGGAACGAGCCGCAGCCCGATGAACATGCCTCGTTGAGGAAGATGTTGTCAATAGCTCCGTTGTGAATTTTGAAGCACTTAATATCCTGACCGCCGATGTCGATAATAAATTCAACGTCTGGCATAAATTCCTTTGCAGCCGTGAAGTGCGCAACTGTTTCAACAATACCGTAATCAACACAGAATGCATTTCTTACTATCTCTTCGCCGTAGCCCGTCACGGCGCTTCCGACGATATTTATGTCGGGCGCAAGACGGTAAACATCTTCAAGAAATTCTTTGACTATCGGCACGGGATTGCCGCTGTTTGAAAGATACTTGCTGAAAAGCAGATCCTTGTCCTGTGACAGGACAACGCCCTTGACAGTTGTGGAGCCTGCGTCAATTCCTATGAACGCTTTGCCCTTGTAGCCCCGGATATCCCTGCCTTTAACGTTTGCTCGGCTGTGACGTGAAACAAACTGCTCGTATGCTTTTTTATCCTTGAAAAGGGGCTGATTGAAAGCAAAGTTTCCGCTGCCCGTGTAGCGGGTTATCTGATCAATAACAGCTTTGAAGTCGATTGTGTTGTCGGCGCACAGGGCAGCGCCCATTGCAACATAGTAAAGGGAGTTGTCGGGGCAGGTTCCTTTTGTGTCGAGAACTTTGTCAAATCGCTTTCTAAGCTCGGACATGAAAGTCAGAGGACCGCCCAGATACACAACGTTTCCTTCAATCTCACGGCCCTGAGCAAGACCTGCTACCGTTTGGTTAACAACAGC
>CACYDY010000053.1 GCA_902773245.1 uncultured Ruminococcus sp. | reverse complement strand
ATACTCCAAGATATGAAAACACACGAAAATCTTTACATCATCATAATAAAAGGCACAATCTTTGATGCTCTTAAGTTGTGGATAGTGGTCATCTTATCAGTCCTTTCTATAAAATTTTGGGAATATCTCCCAACAACAACCATTATAATATAAAATAGACAAAAAATCAACTATATTATAAATATCAACAAAACGAGTAATAAATTACTCCAAATTAGAAAAATATTACTTAAAAATGGAAAAATATTACCTATAACACGAAAAATTGTTCAAAAAATCACTATTTACTAACAAATCTCGGCAAAATATAATTGTGAACATTTTGTAAATTCTTTGTTGTTGGTATATATAGGGCGCGTAATTCTGACTTCGAAAAAAATATTTATCGTAAAATTAATTTTTATGTTGTTGTTGACAATTTGCCGTATTTGTGATAAATTTAAATAAACACCTTATTACGAAACGAGGTTTGATATTTATGGATAACAGTTTATTTTCCGAACGATTGAAGGAAGCACGACTGAACGCAAAGCTGAAACAAACGGAGCTTGCAAAGATGTCGGGAGTGACTGCTGCCACGATCTCGGCATATGAACGAGCAGACGAAGGGAAGGGAAAGAATCCATCTCTTGAAAACGCCATAAAATTGGCGCAGGCGCTGAATGTATCGCTCGATTGGCTGTGCGGTCTGGCGGTAAGCAATGAAAAGGTGCAGATCAGCGACTTTCTGAAAATGCTCGTCAAGCTCGATAAGGGTGGCATACCTCTTGCGCTCGATAATGTTGATCTATGGCAGGACGATTATAAAAAGCTGCTGCCGAGGGCTGCGGGGATTTATTCGGAAAACGATTTTTTTGAAATGGCTTCTATATGTGATGATCTTCATCAACCCCGTTCATTTCCAAACGTTACCCTTACATTCAACTATACGATCATCAGAGATTTTTTATCGGAGTGGACTAAGCTGCGTGATCTGTATAATGGCGGGACTATTGACGAAGAGCTTTATGATCTGTGGTTAAACCAGCAGTATAAAAAAGCAGACGATAGACAAAAAGATATAGATAGCTTCAAGGGGTTTATAATTACGAGTGAAGAAGGTGACCCTAATGGCAACAATCCAATAGAGGAGTAGCGGATACTTTATCTCCGTGTCCTGCGGTTACGACAACACAGGCAAGCAGATACGCCGCACAATGACGTATAAGCCCGAAGCGGGTATGACTTCAAAGCAGATCGAGAAGGCAGTAAAGCGGCAGGAGGTATTATTCGAGGAGAAATGCCGCAGCGGCAATATACTCTCCGGCAGCGTTAAATTTGCAACATTCGCTGAGATGTGGCTCGACGATCACAAGCGGCAGCTTCGCCCGAAAACATACTCCCGATACAAGGCTATGCTGCCCCGTATCAATGCGGCTATCGGTCATTTGCGGCTCGACCGCATTCAGCCGCTGCATTTGCGCAAATTCTACGATAACCTTGCCGAGAGCGGCGTGCGTGCCGATATCAAGTACAAGTGCAATATAGATGTTGCCGGGTATATGAAGGAACACAAGCTCACGGGTGCAGAGATAAGCCGCCGCAGCGGTCTGTCAAGCGCTGCGGTATCATCGCTCAAAAAGGGCAATAATGTAACGGAGAAGAGCGCCGCTGCCTTCTCAAAATACATGGGGCAGCCGTGCGCCTTGCTGTTCACCGCTGTGGACGCATAGAAAACGCTTTCGGGAAAAACGGCGCTTCATCACCACAGGCTTATATCTTCCATACTCAGCACCGCCGTCGAGTGGGGTGTTATTGCTTCAAATCCGTGTGACAGGACGCAAGCGCCGAAGGCTGAAAAGACAGAGCCTCGATATCTTGACGAAAAACAGGCAGCGGCTCGGAGCCGTCCCTCGACGGAACAGATATCCACAAGATAGAGCCTAAAAAAAGAGAGCAAAGCCGTCAAGCTCTGCTCTCTGTGGGGCGGGTATGCGCCCGCAGGCAATACGCGATAATAGTTCCGAGTAAACTAACAATAACGCCCGCGCCTAAATCACATGATAAACGCGGGCATTATCTATTGAATAAAAACAACGCAAGTACAAGTATATCGGCTGCTATGAAACACGCAAGGAAGCTATGCAGGCACGTTCAGAATACAATGTTAAACCTGCCGCTGTTACAAAAGATATTTTATTCGTAGACCTGTATAAAATGTGGTCGGAGGAGAAATATCAAAATTTTGAGAATTTAATGAAAACAGATGGCGAGTATTTTATCGCCAACAAAAAGTCATTGTATTCATACTCCGTTTTTAAGAATAAATTTTGGATACCTTTGAACGAAGAACTTGGAACGAACCATCTCCCCCACGATACACGACACACCTGCGTATCTCGACTTGCTGAGGCTAAGGTAGAACAAACTATTATTAAGAAAATAGTAGGTCACGTCGGAGCAATGTCGGTAACTGAAAAAGTCTATACTCATTACGATATAAAACCGCTGCT
>CACYDY010000052.1 GCA_902773245.1 uncultured Ruminococcus sp. | reverse complement strand
TTAGTCTAACTTAATACCGATCGCATCATGAACATATTTCGTGATGGAATCACTCGTTCGTCCGTTTCCGTGGCGGTCGGGTATTTCAACAATCAGCGGCTGACGCCTGTTCATCTTATAATCCATTATCATTTCGGGACAAAGAGCAACCAGCTTAGCCGTCATCAATACTACTGCGACATCATCACGTTTCATGACCTCGGCAAAGGTCTTTCTGACCTCCTCCTCGGTATGTATTACCACTCCGTCAATACCGGACAAACGCATTCCCATGAGCGTGTCAACGTTGTCGCTGATAAGAAAAAATTTCATATAAACTCACTTTCCTTTGTCGGAAAATTAACCGAGCTTTGAGAGAATAAGGATAGAAACAAGCATTCCGTAAAGAGCAACACCTTCGCCCAGAGCAACGAAAATAAGCGACTTACCAAAGTTCTTTGCGTCCTCGCTTGTTGCGCCTATAGCAGCCGGCGCAGCGTAACCGACTGCTATACCGCCGCCGATGCATGAAAGACCTGTTGCAATACCTGCGCCGATAAGACCCATTCCCATTGCGCCTGCGCTCTGAGCGGCTGCGTCGGCAGTTTCGGCAGCGCTTGCGATCATCGGGCAAAGGAAGCAAACAAGAAATACGGCGCAGAATGAAGCGATCTGCATATAGAGCGCTTTCTTCCTTTTGCAGCCCTTGCGGACTGCTCTGTTTGCAAGACAAACTGACGATACACCAAAAATAACCGGAATAGCAAGTAATACAAAATCCATAATAAAGTACCTCCTAAGTACGTATTAATACATTATTAATAACAATTCATTAAACAAAATTTATTCTGCAAGAGTTGTAACAGGCTTGAATGCTCTGCCGTCGCCCTTGTAAAATCTTCCGAACATCTCATAGAACTCAAGTCTGAGTACCTGAATGCACACGAGAAGCGCTTCGAGCGCCATTACAAAAATATTGCCGATCACAACGATAGCGACATAACCAAATCCGCTTGACATATTTGCAAGCGTAAACACAACCTCCATCATACCTGCATGAACAAGTACGAAAGCTCCGACTCTCAAAAACGACATTGTGTTTGTTACATAGCTTAAAAGAACCTCAAACAGCTCAAAGAAATTCTGGACGCAATAGCCGCCCCAGCTTTCGGGCTGCCAGTCCTTTTTGCCCTGAACAAGCTTTCCCAAAGGCTCTTTCAGGAATATCAGAACAAGTGGTATTGCTATGAGCAGCGCAACATACAGCGGATTTGCAAGCTTTACGCCAAGCATCATCTGTGAAACAAGCGCAGCAACCGCCGCAGTATAGAACACAAGACCCGCAAGTCCGTTGTTGCCGAAAACGGCGTTTTCCTTGTCATTCATTTTGAACGACACTATCACATTAAGAATAATCGCAAGCGTTACCAGAAGTATTCCGATTCCGACTGCAAGATATATGATCGTGTTGGTAGTTGCCGGCTCCATTACGCTGATCGGTTTTTCGTCCAGCCCGAACAGCGCCTTGTAGAGCGGATTGAGCGCTTCTTCGAATCCGAACACCGAACCGTAGACAAGTCCGAAAAGCGCACCCGAAATTCCGCACGGAATAAGAATCGAACCCAGCGGATTTTTCTTCTTTTTCATGAATATTCCAAACAGCATTACCATAAGACCGTGCCCGAGATCACCGAACATTATGCCAAAAAGGATCGTGTATGTCACGGCGATGAACGTTGTCGGGTCAAATTCGCTGTAGTTGGGCAGTCCGTACATTTCGGTATAGAACTCAAAGCCCCTTGTAAAGAAGTTATTTTTGAGCTTTACCGGCGGAGAATGTTTCAGCTCCTCCTTGCCGTTAGTCAGCGTGCATTCCACCGACGCAATTTTTGAAAGCGCCTTTGCGGTCTTTTTCGCCTTGTCGGCTGTTACCCAGCCCACTATAACAAAGCATTTGTTGTAGGTTACGGCTTTTGCCATGATGTCAAATCTCTTTTGAAGCTCTGTAAAGTAACTGTGATAATAATTCATATCGTCACGGTTATCCTTTATGAACTTATCAAGCTCGGCTTTAAGGTTTTCCAACTCCTGCCTCAGCTTCGGCAGACGCTCCTTCTGCTCGGTGTAATACTGTTCGGGAGTTCCGTTGAGATCAAGAACTCCGCAGCTCTCGAAATAAAGTCCCGAAAAAATTCTGTCAACATCGTCGCTGTTTGCTATCGGCGAGATGTAAAGACCCCAATAGTAGTCGTCATCGTGCGAATAGGGGAAGAATATTACAAACGGATTGTCGCTGTAATTCTGCATTTTTTCAAAGCTTTCTTTCGGAAGCTTTCCGAAATTGGCTTTGACATAACGGCATTTGTTGATCTTGTCGATCTCAAGATTGAGATCAAGAAAATGACCGATCTGTTCTATATTTCTTTCACATTCTCCGATATCGCTTTCAAGCTTTAGCTTTTTGTCGGCAAACTCGTTGAGTTTATCGGACAGCTTGTCGACGTCGTGAGCTGTGTTCTCGTCAAACTCTTTTTCCGAAATTCCGGTGATCTCGCATTTTACCCCGCAGGACTCAAGCGCCGTGTTGAATTTTTCGACAGTTTCTCCGTAAGGATTGTTAGTTTGAACGGGAATAAACATTTTTATGTCCGAGTGAAAGTTCAAAGGGTCGTCAGGCTGAAAGCTTTGGAATTTAACGAGCGTTTCGGCAACGTCATAAAGCTTTTCCTGCAATCCGATGATCCTCAGACACTTTATTTTTGCAATAGCCAAGATTTCCACCTCTTTTGACTAAGGAACTGTTCATCAATAACTTTTCGTTTCTTCACAATTCCCGCTTTATTATCCGTAAAAGGCAATATTCACAAAGCCAAACCATTTTTTTAGCTTAAATTGCGCAGTTACAGTGATCATATTGTGTTCATGTTATAATGATAGTTTCGATCTTTGACGAATCAACATTATATCTGACACCCTCGATTATACTTACAACATTGTTGTACTCAGTCTGCATAACAAAAATATAAGAAAGCATCACTACAAGCGGATAACTTGAAAAGTGAATGTTTTTCTTCGTCAGTTTGAACAAACCAACCTTGTCAATCTCTCCGGCATAGGCATATTCAAGCTTGCTGAGATTTCTTCCGAACGAGGTATTCTTCACAGCGTCAAAAACCTCTGCGCTCGTTTGAGCGGCGCACAGCTTTTTCACCGTCTTTGCAGAGAACGTTCCGTAAGGGAACAGATAGCTCGCCGTCACATCGGGTGATTCCTTGTAGTATTTTTTCAATCTGAAAACACGAACAAAGTTAAAATAATCCATTATCGAATCAAACATACTTCGCAGCGCCTTCTGTTCTGCGCCCGAGGAATATTTTTCGATAGATTCATACAAATTGCGGTAGCAGTATTTGTAAAGCTTATCTTCCACTCTTGCGATGTTGATTCTTTCACCCTTTGACGGCTTGAACTCAGCCAAAAGCTTTTCGTACGGAGTGCCTGCCAAAGACGCAAAGAATTGTTCGTATGTTCTCGCTCTCGCCATACTTGCGGCGTTGATGCTTGTATGCTTTGAAAAGTATTGCGGCATTGAGAATATATACTCGTGAGAGCTGTTCGATGACAAAAGCGTCAGAAAATGAATTATTTGCTCGATCTCATCTCTTTGAAGAATAAACTCTGCAAAATGCTCGCCCGAACCCTTCGTATACAAACACAGCGAATAAAAATCCTCAAAAAGCTTTTGTTTCAGAATGATCTCAAGCTGTCCTCGGTGAATTTCTCTTTCGTTGACCTTTCTCAGAACGGTTTCATAATAGGTGTTGTTTTTGAGATAAGTCACAACCTCGGAAACACTCTTGCAAGCAAGAAGATTGGTGTAGTCCTTTTCGGAAAGTCGTCTGCCGTATTTGGCGCGAGCCTTGGCAAGAACGGCATTTGCAGATTTTGAAGAACTCATGTCCGCTTCCTCCGTTTCCTAATTAAAAATGAATCAATTATTGTAGCTGAGAACTCCGTTAACAATATCGTTGACCCATTTTTCCTTATTATTCTTGAATTTTTTTTCAAGAGCCGCCGAAACATCGTCATAGTGCTTCAACGTAACCTTCCATTCTTCTTCGCTTGTTTTTTTTGCAGCTTTTTTATACTGTTCGATATGGTTTTTGGCACTTTCGAGATATTCATCATAAACCTCTTGACGAGCTTTTTTCACTTCTTCTCTCGAAGCAATTCTCTCGGCTTGGGCTTCGTCCTCCATTTTTCTGGCTGTTTCGTCCATTTCAAGAATTTTGCTGATAATATCGTCCAAATTTTTCGCCTCCTCATTTACGGCACGATACTCAAAAGTATCGGTCTTTTGATTAATAAATATTAAATATCACTATCCGCATCTCAGGCGTTAGCCGGTTATAAATGTGGGTTGTTTCGCCCGCTTTTTGAAAAAAGCGGATCAAAAACTTTAAACAGCTTCGCTGCCCTTAAGTTGTGAATATTGATTAAATATATAAAAAACGTATTGCCCGACCGTGACGAGCATCGGCAATGCCCGTACGGTCGTTTTTCGGCAATCAGTTTTTAAGACTTTGAATAGGCGCCGGAATACGTCCGCCGCGGTTAATAAACTTGGCAGGCGACGATGTATTGACCTCCATAACGGGGCCTCCGCCGAGCAGACCGCCGAAGTTAAGATACTCTCCCGCTTTCTTTCCGATTGCAGGAATGAGTCTTACAGCCGTTGTTTTTGAATTCACCATACCGATAGCGGCTTCGTCGGCTATGATGCCCGAAATTATCTCCGCAGTTGTGTCACCGGGAATATTTATCATATCAAGACCGACAGAGCAAACGGCAGTCATAGCTTCAAGCTTTGTAAGCGTCAGACAGCCTTTTTCTGCTGCCGAGATCATTCCTTCGTCCTCGGTCACGGGAATAAACGCACCCGACAGACCTCCTACGTGAGAGCTTGCCATAACTCCGCCTTTTTTCACTGCGTCATTGAGAAGCGCAAGACAAGCGGTCGTTCCGTGCGCACCGCACGTTTCAAGTCCCATTTCTTCGAGGATTCTTGCAACCGAGTCACCGATAGCCGGAGTCGGCGCAAGCGACAGATCGACTATTCCAAACGGAACGCATAGTCTTTTTGACGCTTCCTGAGCGACAAGCTGACCTACTCTTGTAATTTTGAAAGCCGTTTTCTTGACGATATTCGCCACTTCTGTAATGTCGCAGTCAGGTGCTTTTGCCAAAGCCGCACGAACCACTCCCGGACCCGATACTCCGACATTTATCACACAATCCGGTTCTCCCGTTCCGTGAAATGCTCCTGCCATGAACGGATTATCCTCGGGCGCATTGCAGAATACCACAAGCTTTGCCGCGCCGATACAATCTCTGTCCGCAGTCAGCTTTGCGGTTTCGAGAATAGTCCTGCCCATTTTTGCGACGGCGTCCATATTTATTCCGGCTTTTGTCGAACCGATGTTAACCGACGAGCAGACCCTCTCCGTTGTTGCGAGCGCTTCGGGTATACTTTCGATCAGCGCATAGTCGCCTGCCGAAAAGCCTTTGTGACAAAGCGCAGTGTAGCCTCCGATAAAGTTTACTCCTACTTCCTTTGCCGCACGGTCGAGCGCTTTTGCGAATTTCACGGTTTTCTGAGCCTGACACGCAGAAGCTACCATTGCTATCGGAGTTACCGAAATTCTTTTGTGGATAATCGGAATGCCGTAGTCAACGCTTATATCTTCGCCTGTTTTCACCAGATCGCCTGCATAGCGGCAGATCTTGTCATAGATTTTTGTACAGGCTTTGTCTATGTTGTCATCAATGCAATCCAGCAGAGAAATACCCATCGTTATTGTTCTGACGTCAAAGTTCTCGTTTTGGATCATATTGATGGTTTCAAGAATGTCGTTTGTGTTTATCATAAATTAGTCCTTTCAGTTTACACTCTATACATTGTATTAAAAAGCTCTTCATGTGTTACGTGAACCATAACGCCGTATTCTTTTCCGATCTCTTTAAGACTTTCGGCAAGGTTTTTGAAAGGCACTGTGCAATTTGTAATGTCCACCATCATGATCATTGCGAACATATCGTTCATTACAGACTGAGTTACCTCGATCACGTTTGCGCTGTGCTTTGCGCATTCACCTGCAACACCCGCCAGGATTCCGACAGTGTCTTTACCGATAACGGTTATAACTGCTTTCATATAATTATTCCTCCGATAAAAATATAGTTTATCAATCTACATTTTAAACTTTTTGACGATAAAAGTCAATTGAATTTTAATCGAATCGGAAACTTTAAGATATTTTAATGAATTTCATTATATTAACCGAATTTTAAGGAAATAAAATGTAGTTTTACACAAAAAGCTGCTTGAAACAAATAGAATGAACAAAGACATTTTATAATACACAAAATCGAATTTTTGGGTAAAGCCTTCCTAAAAATACAAAAAGAACGAACAGATATCCTCTGCCGTTCCAAATATTTAATCCGTTAGTATTATAGTCCTCATTACATAAATAGTCAAGTGAATTAAAGAATAATATTTTTTGAACAATCTATGAATTTTATACCGTAAAACATTTTATCATACAAATAACGGTCAACTCCGAAAAAGAATTGACCGTTAATTATCATATTACAATGTTTTTACAAAATCCTTGAGATATGCCTTGAAATCCTCGCCTATCTCGTCATGCTTCAAAGCTGTTTCAACGGCAGCTTTCATAATGCCAAGCTTGTTGCCCATGTCATATCTTATTCCCGTGTATTCAACCGCTGTCATACCCTTTGTTACCGCAAGCTCCTTCATTGCGTCGGTAAGCTGGATCTCTCCGCCTGCGCCGGGCTTTGTATTATCAAGAATATCAAAAATTTCGGGCGGCAAAACACATCTGCCCAGTATCGAATACAGCGACAAAACCTCTTCCGGAGTCTGCGGCTTTTCGATCATATCCGTACATTTGAATATGTTGTCCTTCAAATTCTCAACCTTTAAAGAACTGTACTTGCTGATGTCGCTCTCGGGAACTTTTTTGATTCCGAGAACTCCGAGTCCATATTCGTCATAAGCTTTGATAAGCTGTCCGCATGCCGGCTCGTCACCCATGATGACATCATCTCCGTAGAGAACGGCAAACGGTTCGCCGCTCACAAAATCTCTCGCGCAGTTTATCGCATGACCCAAGCCTTTTGTTTCCTTTTGACGAACAAAATAAATATTCGCAAGCTTTGATATTCCTACGACCTGCTCATAGACATCATCTCTGTTTTTGGAGCTGAGAGCCAATTCCAGCTCGGGCGCTCTGTCAAAATGGTCTTCGATAAGACCTTTTCCTCTGTTTGTGATAATAAGAATATCGGTAATTCCGGAGTTAACAGCCTCTTCTACTATATATTGAATAGCGGGCTTGTCCACTATCGGAAGCATTTCCTTAGGCATGGCTTTTGTTGCGGGCAGCACTCTTGTTCCAAGTCCGGCTGCGGGGATCACTGCCTTTCTGATTTTCATAAATATACTCTCCTTAATTCAATTTAAAAATCACAAAAAATCTTTATTATTAATAATTTCCTAAAATCAGCAAATCCGTTTTTGGAGATGATTTACAGAAAAATTATATAAAAATACAACAGACAGAAAACTCCGGCAACAAACGGATTCACTCCGCCCTTGAGATATATTGCCTGTGAAGTTTCTTCCTTGTCGAACGACTGCTCCTCTGCAAGCTTTTTAATTCGGCGGACATTCTTGATACAACTATTATAGTAAACCTTATTTGCGACTATTCCGCACACTATCATCACCGCAAGCTGAATAATAAACAAAATGCTCGGTATCATCATCACAAGCTGATCGGTCGCCGAAAGCTCCTGCATTGCCTGAGATAACATGGTGTACTGCTCCATGTTCAGACTGCCGATCTTGTCAACGGAAAGACCGACCTTTGCAAAAAGATCATTCATAACATTAAGACTGTAGGTTTTTGAAAAGTAGAACCTCAGAACGTAAAGCAGGATCTCTATCGAAAAAATCAACGACCCAAGCTTGTACAGCTTTCTGTACAGAAACCACACTCCCGAAAATACCAGCGCAGAAAAATTAAACTTTTTCATTTTCTTCCTGATATTATAAAAAGCTCTCATGTAGTAGGGACTATTCACCGAAACATAGCAAGCCAAATCTGCTGCCGTGACATTTTCGTCAAACTTTTCGTCGGCAGGAATTCCCCCCAACGGGTCTGCAGCGAGCTGCACCGCAGGCGGGATCTGCGCAGAATCAAATGGATTGTGAGGTTCTGTTTTGTCCCTGTCGAAATCGGGATTAATATTCGGGATAGGCTGAATTTTCACAAACCGTGCGCCGCAGCGATTGCAAAAATTGGCGTCGTGTTTGTTGACTTCGCCGCACATGGGACAAACCTGTTCTTTGGCGGCACTGTATGCGGACTTCGCCGAATCCGAGCCGTCGTTCTTTTCGGAGAGGTCGGTTTTTTCGCCGTCGTCTTTTTTGCCGCTTATTCCCTTGGCGGATTTTGTAATTTTATCAAAGCCTTCAAAAACAAAGTCGGAACCGTGTTTTTCTGCATTGGGACAGCCGTTGTTTTCTTTGTAGCAATCTCTGTGCATAGGAGTTCCGCATTCGGGGCACACTACCACGTCATCGTTTTCGGTAAAATCTTTTCCGCAAACACCGCACTTTAGTCCAATGTAATCTATTTTAATCACTTCCCTATTATTTGAAAAACATTATAAAAAGAATTTCATGGAACATCTATCACGTTTTAGTTTTATTATTTAATAATGCACTTTTGAATATTATACCAAAACTTCAATAAAATTACAACATTTATTTTTTATTTAACCGATTTTTAACATTTTTGCTTTAAAGAGTGAAAAATGGCTTTATAGCTGATTTTTTTATTTTTTAGGCAGTTATATTTACTCATTGGAATTAAAATTTATCATATAGGCGGCATGTTTTTCTAATAATTTGGAATCGGCGTACTATTTTGTGTTATTTCATCATAATAAAGCTCCAAAACTATATCACGCAGATCGTCTTCGTCCACGTAGTATTCAATAAACTCTTTGCCCTTTTTAGCTTCACCTTTTGTGTCTATGATCCCATTATCGGTATACTGTGAAAGATTATTCGATAATTCAGACAGCTTGTTAGCAGACATATCGCTAACCATATAATCCGACACCATGCCAAGCAACTTGAATAAAAATGTATTTTCACCGTTAAGCTTTTTTACAGCAAGCTTTTTCCACTCGCTCATATATGTTTGCTGACGCTTCATGCGGTTAAGGTTTGACTGTTCGCCCATATTTTTTCTTTGGCGAACAAAATTCTCAGCCTGCTTTGCATTCAGTTTTATCTTTTCACCCTGCTTGAGAGTTTTGTCCACTTTGCTGAAATCATCTTCGATCGTGACTGTTACTCCTCCGACCGCATCGTTAGCCAAACCAATGGCAGGCATCGAGAGTGAAATGTAGTGATCTATTTTCTCACCGAAAAGAAGCTCGGAAACTGCCCACACTTGATTTATGCAGCTATCCTCTCTTCCCGTTCCATACGTATGCGCCAGGGCAAGCTGCCCGTCTTTCCAATAGGAAAGCACTCCGTCTACTCCGAGTGCAGGTATTCTCGTCATTGTGTCACGGTTAAGAGCAAGCGATGTGTAGCTTTTATTGTCATGATCAATAACGATAAGCATATTAAAATCAGCCTGCTCGGTGTTCATATAGGAATCCACTTTTTCCTGTATGTCGGGAGAGTCGACTCCTATAACAAGCACTGTTTCTATGTTTTCTTTTATCGCATACTCCTTGTCGCCGACCGTGATGGTTTTATTGTCATCAACAACAAGATTCTCATCAGACCTTGCAGCCTGATGAGAATCTTCGGAGATCGGATTCTGTTTTTCCGCAACAAATCTTCCCGCAAGCCCCGCTGCAATAAAGACAGCTGCAGCAGCTATGCAGAATATCAGCGGTCGAAGGAGCTTGATTCGTTTGCTGAATCTGTCAGAATCAGACACTCACAATCACTCCTTCTTCGCTTTAGCAACAAGAGTAACACCTGCAGCTGTAGTAATAAGCGCAGCTACGAGCAAGATCGAACCGCTCTCTACTCCTGTTTTAGGAGAAGTTGAAGACGAAGTCGAAGAACTTGTCGAGGATGTACTTGAAGTGCCGCTTGTTGTTGAAGTTGTGCTTTCGGTCGTGGAAGTTGTGCTTTCGGTTGAGGAAGTTGTGCTTTCGGTTGTCGAAACAACTGCGTCAACTACCTTTGCAGCATCTGCCTGAGCAAAGAATGCGATCGGGCTAAGACCGTTGAGGGTGAATGTAATAGTACCGTCACCGTTGTTGATAAAATCAACCTTCTCCCATGTACCGTCTTTTCTGTGGCAAACAAGAACAATATTCTCCGCATCTTCTACTGCAACAGTGAAAGTACCCTTGTCAATATTGACCTTGTTACCGTTTTCATCAACTACGGACAAGTCAAAAAGATTGGTACAAGCAAGAGTCTTACCTGCATCTTCAGCTTCTTTCTGCAAAGCCTTAAAAGCATCTTCGTCTGCAGCGTTTGCAAACTTAAGTTCACTGCTTTCTTTTGCAGAGATCTCATCCATCGCAGCTTTCAGCTCATCAGCTACCTCTTGGTTCGGCGCATCTTCCAACTTGGAAATAGGTGTGACACTAATTTCAAGAGAATCTACGCTGCCGATATCGACAACTTTTCCGTCAATGGTGACAGATGTCTTGCCCATATCAACCACAGGAGCCGGCTTGTTAGCAACGCTGGGGGTGAATCCTGTGCCTTGTTCGTCAGCAAATACAGGCAATGCCGCACTAAAAGCGAGCAAACATGCTGCGAAAACGCACACCAGTTTTTTTCTCATTGTTAATTACTCCTTTCAAAATATATTTTTTTATTGGCATTGATATGCCAATACTAAAAAGCGATGTGTAGAATCGCCTTTTAAGCAGCTTGAGAGGATAAGCAGCGGAGTACCCGTTTCGGGTATTTCGTCCTTATCCGTGATGCCGTTCACAGTTCTTGACGAAACGGCTTCGTTGATAAATCTATTATAATCCTTTGGGGAGTCAAAATCGTAGCTTTCCAACAAATGCTCATTATTATGCGGAACGGCGGCAAAAACACGGTACGTTCTCTCTTCATCGGGAAGATA
>CACYDY010000051.1 GCA_902773245.1 uncultured Ruminococcus sp. | reverse complement strand
TATTAATGCAAACAAAGCTTCCAACGCTGCGCAAAGTAAGTGGAATAAATATAACAGTACAAACTATTCGTCCTGATTTAATCGGAAGCTGTCATTTTAATTGCTGCAAAATTGCTGCAATAAAAACTTGTTATTAATTCGTTAATGAACATAATTCTCAAAGTCGTGACACTATGTTGCGGCTTTATTTTTTTTAATTTTTCTCTTGACAAAACCGTTATAACTGTGTATACTGTTAATATACAGTCGTGAGAGGTGGTATTTTGACAATAATTATTAACAACAAAAGCGGTATACCTATCTATGAACAGATTTACACTCAGATCAAAAACGCAATTATCAATGATTCTTTTAAAGAAGACGATCCGCTGCCGTCGATCCGAAGCTTGGCAAAGGATCTCAGGATAAGTGTTATTACAACCAAGCGCGCTTACGACGAACTTGAAAAGGACGGGTTTATCTATACCGTAGCCGGAAAGGGCTGTTTTGTTGCTGCGAAAAATGTAGAACTGTTGAGGGAGAATAATTTAAAGCTTATTGAAGACCATTTGTCAGAATCTATTCAGCTTGCACGTTCTTGTAATTTGTCTGTTGACGATTTGAAACAGATGATCGACGTATTAAGCGAGGAGGGGAATTATGAATAATAACGCAATTTCGGTTTCAAATGTTTCAAAAAAATATAAGAACTTTAGTCTGAACAATATCTCATTTGATCTGCCGAGCGGCTGTATAATGGGTTTGATAGGCGAGAACGGTGCCGGAAAAACTACGCTGATAAAGATCATTTGCGGCGTGATTTTAAACAAACAGGGAGAGGTTTCTCTTTTGGGCAATGAAAATGTAAAACGCTTTGACAAGCTCTGTCAGGATATCGGAATCGTCCCCGATGAAATTTCGTTTCCCGCAAAATTCAAAGTCAAACACGTTGACAAGATGATGGGGTATGTTTTTGAAAACTGGGATACAGAGCTTTTTTACAGCTATATTAAAAAGTTTGGCATTCCCGAAAATGTGCAGTTTCGTGACTATTCGTTCGGCGAGAAAAAGAAGCTTGGCATTGCAGCTGCTCTTTCACATGATCCCAAGCTTTTGATACTTGACGAGGCAACGAGCGGACTTGATCCCGTGAGCAGAGATGATTTTATCGACATTCTCTATGATTTTACACGTGACGAGAACCACAGCGTACTGTTTTCATCGCATATTGTGAGTGATCTTGAGAAGCTGTGTGACTATATAGCCGTCCTTCATAACGGAGATCTCTTGCTATGCGAAGAGAAAGACGTTTTGCTCGACACATATTGCATGGTCAGAGGTTCAAAGGAGGAGCTTTCGGTTTTTGACAGCTCGGATATTATCGGAACAAGAAAATCGCCTTACGGTGTTCAGGCTGTTGTAAAGAAAAAGGCTGTTCCAAGTGGTACTGATTTTGACAATGTGTCGATTGAGGATCTGTTTGTGTACATGGTAAAGGAGGATGCAAGTTGAAGGCTCTTCTGTACAAAACTGTCAGAGAAATGGCTTTATGGCTGTTTTACATAGTCGGTTTTATAATTGCTGTTCCATGCGGTACTCTTTTTGAGGGCTATGCCTATTTGCTGCCGTTAAGCTTTCTGTTTCTGGGGTATATATGTTTTGTGTTGTTACGAGGTCAGAGGGGTGCGTCAAAGTTTTATGCCTATGTATCTTTTTTGCCGATAAAAAGGAGCAGCGTGGTATCGTTATTCTTCATGATGTGTTTATTTTCAAATTTATTAATGCTGGGAGTTTATCTTGTCTTGCCGTTCCTGTTTCCTGACAAAATAAATATTCCCTTGGAAACAACCGCATTATTTTCGTTGATTATCACATCAATGCTTGCCGGGCTTGTGATCGTAGGCTTTGTGCTGCTGATCGGTTTCAGGTTTTCTTTTTCCGCAGCCGCATATTTGATGTTGGTAATATTGGGTGTTTTCGGTTTTAGCATGGGATTTCTGACAGGGTATTTTGATCAAGCAGGAGTTCCCGATGTGTTGCTGAAAGCTGCAAACAGTCCGTTGTATTTTGCGATCCCCGCTGCGGCGGTGTTCGTGGTTGAATGGATCGTTTCAGTCAGGATTTACAGCCGCAGGGACTTAAAATAAAGGAGGTTTTATATGGAAGCGTTAAGTTATTTTGGACTGGCCGCATTCATTATGGTAATG
>CACYDY010000050.1 GCA_902773245.1 uncultured Ruminococcus sp. | reverse complement strand
TAACCTGCGGCAGCTATTTTTACTTCATGCTCGGTATAGCCCTTCGGCGCTCTCAGACTGCCGTCGGGAAACGTTCCCAGAACGTGAATGATATCATTCCAATCGCCCTTTTCGAGCCTGTCGATAAGATGAGAAATAAATATTCCGTCATCTCTTATCTTGTCGCCGAAGCTTGAATTATTGAGCTTATCCTCGGTCTGCAAAAGCTCAATGCTCAGATCGCTGAGAGTTTTCATGTATCGAGCCGTCATTTTTGAGTGTTCGATAATCGCCTTTCCCCATTCTGTCTGAGCGGCTGATCTTGTAACGTCATACATTGCGGCTTTTTCTTTTATCCACTGATCGGGAAAAGGGTGTGATCTCAGAAATTCATAAAGTCTGAGCACAATATTCTGCAGGATCGAATCATCTCGAACACTCGAAAACACCTCGACGGTATTTTCAAACGCTTCGTCGTTTTCGCTGTATTTTCGTTCAAGAACGTTTTGCATAGCCTGATTTTTCAGAACCTTTAGTTCTCCGTCGTCCGCTATTCGGAAATCACCGGGAATGTTGAGCGTGTAAAAATATTCTCTTACTATCTCCGAACAAAAGCTGTGGATAGTGCTTATCATTGCTCTGCCAAGGAGCATCTGCTGTCTGCGAAGAGCTTCATTCAGAGGATCGTTTTCAAGCAATTCCGAAAGCCGAGCAGCTATTCTGTCTTTCATTTCTCCAGCTGCGGCTCTTGTATATGTCACGACAAGAAATCTGTCTGCGTCCACGGGATTTTTCGGGTCTGTGATCATATCAATGATCCTCTCGACCAATACGGCAGTTTTTCCCGAACCTGCCGCAGCCGACACAAGAACTGCGCCGTTTCTTGCGTTAATCGCATTTTGTTGGCTTTTCGTCCACTTTACGTCTGCCATCAGTTCTCCTCCTTTCCGTTCTTTTCGTTTTCGAGAATTTCAACGACCTGTTCTTTGTCGAATTTTTTCAGACAATTGACCATGTCATTTTCCGCATGACCGCAAACGGCATTGAAGCCGCACCACAAACAAGCGTCCATGCTTTCGTTTGAAGTCGGAACGGCAGAAATATCTCCGTCATCAAGACCTTGGCTCATCTCTTTGATCTTTTCCTCAACCTTGTCGAATATCATGTCAAGCTGAGCTTTCGATATTACATAATTCCTGCACGTACTTTTGATTTTTCCGTTTTTGTCGAGCGACACGGGGATATACTTCCCCTCCGCTTTCTCTTCCATTCCGAAAATAACCTGTGACTCGTCAAGCACGATACCGTTCATTCTCAGATTTTTGTCATGCTCGTTTTTAATTTTTTCCTCGCTTGAAAACGGCTTTACATTAACGCTTGAAACGGTGGACGGCATATATAAAACTCCGCTTGGGTGAATGTTCCCTCCGTAACGTTTCTCGCCGTTTTGCGCAATTGCCGAAAGATAAATAAGCATTTGCATATTCAACCCGTAAAGCACATCGGAAAGACGAAATTCCTTTTTGCCTGTTTTGTAGTCTACTATTCTGATATAGTCAGCCTTTTCGGTCTGCATAATATCTACCCTGTCAATAAAGCCGCTGACCCGGACAAGATTGCCGTTGTCATCAAGAACGGTATAAGCCGGTATTCCGTCTTTTCCGAAACCAACGGACAACTCAAAATCTATCGGCTTGAACTCCGACTGCGAAAGCTCGTCGCTCAGATGATTCATAAGCGCCTGAGTGCTTTTTTTCAGACGATAATACAAAAACACAAACCTGTCGCTCTTATCGTCCTCACCGCCCAGAAATTCCGAAATATAATCCTTCAAAAGCTCGTCGAGAAGCTGTTCAAGCTCATCGTCGCAAAGCCGTTCCCAGCCGTTTTTTTGGTATTGCTTGACAACATTTTCAAGCAGATAGTGAATAAGGCTTCCGTACTCGATTGCGCCAAGCTGAGCCTTTCTTCTTTCACGAAGCTTTAGTCCGTAATTACAGAAATACTTGAAACGGCACATATAATAATTCTCGATCTGAGAAGCGGAAAGGTTTTTGTCACGTCCGAACAAAAGCGGCGGCAAACTCTTGTCGGCAAGCGTCATTTCGGTTTTTTTCGTATTCTTTTCAACTGCGTCCACCAAAGCTTCAAATTCGGGCTTCTCTTTCAGATAAGCCTTCAAAGCCTTGGACAGAGCGTCCTTTTTACGGCAGTGCTTTGCAAAGCTTTCAAAAGCCTCCTTGTCGCTTTGTATCCTTTCAAAATCGTCAAGAGCCGAAATAACCTCCGTTTTAACATTCGGAATTATCCGCTGAAGCTCCGAAACTATCGACGACGGACGAAGCTTTCCTCCGCCAAGCTCGCCTGTCGGATAAGTAACATAAAGCTTTGCTTTCGGGGCGCTGACCGCATTATAAACCAAAAATTTCTCCTGAAGATACAATTCGGCAACAGCGTCATAAACAGGAACCTCAAGACTGATAAGACTTCTTCTCTCGATGTCGTTAAAAACTCCGCCCGCAACGGGATCATGCGGAAATTCTCCGTGATTGGCGCCGATGACGAACACCGCATAAGGATCTCTCAGCCGAACGCTGCTTGCAGAAGCGACCGTAACCTGATCGAGAGTCTGGGGAATATCCGAAATTTCATGGGAGCATATCATCATTTTTAACAGTTCATAATATCTTTTCACCGAAACATACCGTTCCCCAAGCGACAGATACATCTTGTTGAGAATATCTGTCAAAAGCTCCCAAAGCCGTATCTCTTCGTTGGAATATTCGTCGATCTCGTCTTTTTCAAGCTCCGTCAGAAGAGCTTCGTTAACGCCGTAATCTGCCAGCAGCTCATACACAGCCTTTGAGATCACAAAAGCATTTTGATTTTTAATTTTTTCAGAAAAGCTTCCAAGCGGGATCATAATTTTTTCCCTTGCGTTATTAATTGCAAACAGCCGCTCCTCGGAATCAGGGGCTTCTCGATCGGTGTAGCCGTCGGGGTTTGACGTGAACGGCTCGAAAAACTTTCTTCCGTCTATTCCCCATATGTAAGCATAATTTTCAAGCAGAGCGATCTCGTAGCCGTCAACTCCCAAAAGACCGCATTTTGCCAATTGGAAAAGCTTTTCACTGTCGGAAGGGTTCAAAACGTACTCAAATGCAGACAATACAAGCCTCATCAATGGCTTGTTGTCGATTGGCTCGGGCTTTGACATAAAATAAGGAATTCCTCTGCTTTCAAAAACAGCGTCTATTATACCGGTATACTTTTCGGTGTTCCTGCATACGACCGCAATATCTCTGTAACGGCACTCTCCGCCGAGCGCAAGCTCGCTTATCTGCTCGGCGACATACTCACACTCCTCAAAGATATCCGACGCAATTCCTATCGTAACGTCTTCCGACGATCCGCCTTCTATGTCCGCAGAATCAGTGTCCTGCGCTTTGCTCAAACGATATATTTCACGTTCGACCAGTCCGATCTCGTCGCTTTCGGTTCTGTGATTATCAAAAAGCTTTACCGGCGAAGCCACCCTCAAGCCAAGACGAGCGGCAGAATCGAGGATACGCTTTCTTGTTCTGTTTACGGTAAAAAAACGTTCTTCGTCCTCTCCCGGCTCTCTGCAAAGCGTTATATAAAAATCCTTTGACTGAGCCATTATCAAATCAAGTATTCTCTGTTCCTGAGCCGTAAATCCGCTGAAATCATCGACAACGACCGTATACCCCTCAAAGAACTTCACCTCACCCAAACGCTTTTCAAGACGCGCATTGTTATCAAGCGGATCGACATAGCTTTGGGCTATGAAAGCATTGTAAACATCGGTCACAAGCGACACCTCTTCAAGCTTTTTTGAAAGGTCTGTCCCGATTGTTTTTTTTGCGGTTTTTCGAAGTGTGTCGGTTGAGATACCGCACATTTTAAATTCCTTTACGGCAGTCAGCATGAGATCGGTCATCTGAGGCTTCATCGCCTGTTTTGCATAGACGTCAAGCCTGTCGGCACACTCTTCAAGCGAAAGCGACATCAAGACCTTTCTTACTCCGTCGTCGATCGCAGCTGCGTGCAGATATCCCGTTTGACGCATTACCATGTCATAAAGACGTGTAAAAGACATTACGCTGACTGTGTTCGACAGCTTGGGACCCATTTTCCTTAAAAATAACGTTTCACATTCAAACGAGCTTTGTTCGGGAATAATATACATAAGCTTTTTCTCGCCCTTTTTCGCAAGCTCATGCAAAACATCGGAAACATATCGTGTTTTTCCAAAACCGCTTCTTCCCTCAACAAGATAGATCACCGGATCACTCCTCCTTATCAATTTTATTCACAAAATTCTGATAAACCTCATAGATTTTAAATTTACAGCAATACTTATTGTCACTCACCATATTCACCTCATCGGGATCGAGAACATCGGACAGCTCGCCGATCTTGTCACACGCCCCGACGCAGATTGGCGGGAACATCACGCACCACCAATTGTGACCGTTTCCGCTGCCGACGGTTATTCTGACAGCGTCATAGAAACCTGCGGGCAGAGTAATATTTTCATAGGTTCTGTTGGTAAAATACATATTGACCAGCTCACCCTTTACGTCGTAGTCATAACCTTTATTATATACCTCTTTGCGAGCGATTTCAACAATTTCGTTCATATGCTGTGAAATAATTTTCTTGGCCCGTGATTTTTCCGAAACATCAGCAAAAAGGCTTGAACAGTATTTCGAAACCTCATCTCTGACGGCAAGCTTCAAATTCTGATCCTCGGCGGAATCGGAATTGGCAAGAATATGCAGCCTGAGAATACTGTCGGATATATTGTTTGATTTTGCGTCAAAGTCAAGCATTGAAAAGAGGAAGCACAGAACAAAACCTATCGAAACGGATTTTAAAATAAGAGCTTTTGTGTTTATATTTTTCATAATTCCTGCCACCTTTGTTTTGATAATTAGATTATGGTCAGGCAAGCGGGTTTTATTCGGTTTTCTGTAATGTTGATTTTGGATCGACAGGAATTTAGATTTAAGTTGTACATAGCGACAGTGCAGTCACTGTCCACAGCTTGAGGATTTGTTCCTGTCGACCCAATTGTTTGGTTCTATTTTACATTATTGTCGTCACCCATACCCCCAACCCACGGAAATCAATTTTTAAAAAATACGCTTTTTGCGTCGCCTTGGAGCGGCGAGGTAACTTTGGTGAGAACAGTTAGTTAGGGG
>CACYDY010000049.1 GCA_902773245.1 uncultured Ruminococcus sp. | reverse complement strand
TCGGCATCGGCACCGGTTTTGATTCCGGGTCGGAAGATACTGTCGTTATATTTGTATCGGGCCTTTCGGCTATGCTGTCCGAATTTTGAACAAGCTCCTGTTTACTGTCCGAATAGGTACTTCTTTCTTCGTTTTTATCTGCTCCGATCGTGTAAAGCCCGATCAATGCTGCGGCGATCATTACTGCCGAAAGAACGTTGACAATAATTTTTTTATTCATAAGCCCCTCCCGTACTGCACTGCATAAAACTTAGTCTTTTTAAATCAACTTATTCCTCACTTATGATATCACTTTTTTTAATATTTTACAAGTATGTAATCACTGGCGGGCGCACGCCCGCGGGTACTGCCGCTTGACATTTTTTAACGGTGAGTTAACTTCCGCTCATCGGCTGCCCACTAAAATTATACACTAAGTCACTGCAGCAAATACTTTCAAATTTTTGTATAAATTCAACAGTTTGGATTTTAATAATTCTAAATTACATACAATCTTCCAAAAGTGTACACCGACCCCGGCGTTTCGCTGCGTTTTTGTGCTTTTTGCCACTTTTTTAATGAGATTTAATGCGATTTTTTTCATGTCAACCCCTGATTTTTTCAAAACAGCTCTTGACAATTTGACTTTTTGCCGTTATAATGATAAATTGTATCATAATGGCGTTTGATATGCTATTATCAATTTTTTTCGAAATTTTTTATTGCAAACCTACCTGTTTCTATGATTTTTTGAGGTATCTTTTGTGCAATATCACGAAATTTAAAAATAGTGATTTTTCGAGAAAAATTGTAATATCAACATACTTGTAATATTTGCTTGATATTAGTGTAGGACGATTTATTAAGATTGGAGTGACAACAAGCCTATGGTGAATGTAAAACCAGTAAAATTGGGAAATACAACCCGTATGAGCTTCGGTAAGATCGATGAAGTTATCGGTATGCCTAACCTTATTGAAATTCAAAAGAAGTCTTTTGAATGGTTTTTGACCGAAGGTCTTAAAGAAGTGTTTAAAGACGTTTCGGGCATCAGCGACCACTCGGGAAATTTGGTTCTGGATTTCGTTGACTATTTTCTTGATATCAACAACCCGAAGCACTCTGTTATCGAATGCAAGGAGAGAGATGCTACATATTCGGCTCCCCTCAGAGTAACAGCCCGACTTATCAACCGTGAAACAGGCGAGGTCAAGGAGTCCAATATATTCATGGGCGATTTCCCGCTCATGACCGCAAGCGGCACTTTTGTTATCAACGGCGCCGAGCGTGTTATAGTATCACAGCTTGTAAGAAGCCCCGGTGTTTACTACAAAATGGATCACGACAAAACAGGTAAAGAGCTTTTCTCCTCAACCGTTATTCCGAACCGAGGCGCATGGCTTGAATACGAAAACGACGTAAACGATATTTTCTACGTCAGAATAGACAAGAACAGAAAGATCCCCGTAACTGCGTTTATCCGTGCTCTGGGACTCGGAACAGACGAGGAGATCTATGAATATTTCGGCGATGACGAGCGTATCCGGGCTACCATCGCAAAAGACGGCTGCAAATCCCAGGAGGACGGACTTATCGAGGTTTACAAGAAGCTTCGTCCGAGCGAACCTCCGACGGTAGAAAGCGCTCAGCAGCACCTTGACAATCTTTTCTTTGATCCGAGAAGATACGATATGTCAAGAGTAGGCCGTTACAAATACAACAAAAAACTCGGCATCTCCCACCGCCTTGTCGGCCATACTCTTGCTCAGCACGTTATCAACCCGAGAACAGGCGAGCTTATCGCAATGGAAGGCGAAACCGTAAACCGTGAAAAGGCTTTGGAAATTGAGAATGCCGGCATAAGAGAGGTTCTCATCAAGCTTGACAACGACAAGATAATCAAGGTCATTTCAAACGGAATGGTTGATCTTTCGAAATATGTTGATTTCGACATTTCGGAATGCGAGATCGACGAAAAGGTACGTTTCAGCGTTCTGTGCGAAATTCTCGACATGGGACTTGAGGGAGATGCGCTTAAAGAAGAAATTAAAAACCGCAAACCCGACCTGGTTCCCAACACTATTACCATTGACGATATTTTCTCATCTATCAACTATATGAACAATCTTGCCTGCGGAATAGGCGTTACAGACGACATCGACCACCTCGGCAACCGTCGTATCCGCTGCGTAGGCGAGCTTTTGCAGAATCAGTTCAGGATCGGCTTCTCAAGACTTGAAAGAGTTATCCGTGAAAGAATGACTCTTCAGGCTCAGGATCTTGAAGCTCTTACTCCGAATTCACTTATTAACATTCGTCCGGTCACCGCAGCGATCAAGGAATTTTTCGGTTCGTCGCCGCTTTCACAGTTCATGGATCAGAATAACCCTCTTGCGGAGCTGACTCACAAAAGACGTCTTTCCGCACTCGGTCCGGGCGGTCTTTCAAGAGATCGCGCGGGATTTGAGGTTCGTGACGTTCACTACAGCCACTACGGCAGAATGTGTCCTATCGAAACACCCGAAGGTCCGAACATCGGTCTTATTTCGTATCTTGCCACATTTGCAAGAATAAATTCCTATGGTTTTATCGAAGCGCCTTTCAGAAAGATCGACAAAGAAACCGGAATCGTTACGGACGAAGTTGTTTATATGACGGCAGACACCGAGGACGAGTTCATTGTTGCGCAGGCTAACGAACCGCTTGATGAAAACCACCGTTTCGTAAATTCAAAGGTTCACGGACGTTACAGAGATGAATTTGTCGAGCTTGAAGCGTCGAGATTCGACTTCATGGACGTATCTCCGAGAATGGTTGTTTCCGTTGCGACAGCAATGATCCCATTCCTTGAAAACGACGACGCAAACCGCGCTCTGATGGGATCTAACATGCAGCGTCAGGCCGTTCCGCTTCTCGTTACCGAAGCGCCGATCGTCGGCACGGGCATGGAGTACAAAGCCGGCGTTGACTCGGGAGTCTGCCTGCTTGCAGAGGGCGACGGTATTGTTACGGCAGTCAGCGCCGATGTTATCACTGTAAAATACGATACCGACGATCCAAATTCCACATCGAGAACCGTTGATCATGAGGTTACAAAATTCCTGCGTTCAAACCAAGGCACTTGTATCAACCAGATCCCGATCGTCGAGGTCGGTCAGAGAGTCAAGAAAGGCGATGTTCTTGCAGACGGCCCCGCAACCAAGAACGGCGAGATCTCACTCGGAAAGAACGCTCTCATCGGCTTCATGACATGGGAAGGCTATAACTATGAGGACGCCGTACTTCTCAATGAAAAAATGGTTCGTGACGATTACTACACGTCTATCCACATCGAAGAGTACGAAACCGAGGCTCGCGATACTAAACTCGGACCGGAAGAGATAACGAGAGAAATTCCGAATGTCGGCGACGATATGCTCAAGAACCTTGACGAGAACGGTATTATCCGTGTCGGCGCAGAGGTCAAGACAGGCGATATCCTTGTAGGAAAGGTTACTCCGAAGGGAGAAACGGAGCTTACTGCCGAGGAACGTTTGCTCAGAGCAAT
>CACYDY010000048.1 GCA_902773245.1 uncultured Ruminococcus sp. | reverse complement strand
CCGATGTTTTGACAAAGTGTTTCAAGCTGCAAGTCGGTAAAACGTGACTTGCTTGTTTCGTTCTTTTTCGGAAGATGGATAAATTCGACATAGTTTTTGCTGACTACGTCGTTTTGCATTGCATAACTATACATTGAAGTTAATAAGCATTTAATCTTATGCAATGCAGAAAACTTCAAGCCGTCCGACATCTTTGGTGTGTCAGTTACTGTATACGTACCTTTTCCGTTTTTGTCTGTGTATTTAGGTTTACCCTCAACACCGATCTCGTGATGTGGTGATTCGTAGAAGTCTATGATCGCCTGCATTTCTCCGGTCCGTATATCACGGAACTTACGATTGTAAAGTGGTCGGAGCTTGTACCATGCCGAGTTATAGTTCTGCTGAACAGACTTGCCGAGGTTCTTGTAGGCAACTTCTTTCCATTCTTCGTGGAGCTGTTCGAGTGTAATGTTATAGCTTGTAACAGGATTGCATTCGTAATCTTTCAATGCTTTTACCGCTTCGGTTCGGGTTGCAAAGCTTCCGAGGTATACTTGCTTACCGGTAAGACTGCTTGCTGCTGCATACGGCTTTGACCTGTTATCTTTGCGTATGTAGATTGATCCTGTTCCATTGGGTCGTTTTGGTTCTTTACGTCTGACCTCCGATTGATTTTTTCCACAATACGGACAAAAGACGTGGAAATCTTCGAGCTGTTTGTTACATCGTCTGTTTATACATTTCTTCATATTGTACCTCCTTGTTTTCTAAAAAAGGGTGCAAAAATCCCGCCCTTAAAAAGGGTTGATTTTTTCGGGCGAGTGTGGTACAATATTAGTGTCATCTATTAAATTTTTATGTACTGCACACTCGCTGTGTGGTATGCCGTCCTTACTGATTGCAGTCGGTAGGGGCGGTGTTTTTTGTTTGGTTGAAATATTTTTATTATCTCGCACAAATACCGCAGAGCCAATAGCCTTGACTTTCTAAGTATTGCCTTGCTTCACTTTCGGAATAAGCGTTTACAGTATATTCAAGTCTGTTTTCGGGCAGAAGTTTTTTTGCGGCTTGGCATTCGTGTGTATGGTAGCACATTGAATCCGTGTTGCAAACAAATACGTAACTGTGAATAACTGGCTGTGGTGCTACAGATTGAACTTGAGATTCTACTATTGGTTCTATTTTGGATTCAGGCTTACTTTCTTGTTTAGATTCACTCTTAGGTTCTTCTTTCGATTCACTTTTGGATTCTAATTTGCTTGTTGTATTTTGTGGTAAATAAGATTCGGTATCAATAATTGCAGATTTCGTGTTTAATTCTGAATCAAGTACGGTTTTTTTCTGCGTTTTTTCATAAGAATTTGTATTACTCTCTACTTTATCAATAATAGTTTCTGAATTAATTGATGTTGGTGAATCAATTGTTTCCACTCTATCCGGATAAGTTATAGATGTTGATATATCATTGTAAACATATGGTTGATCTTGACTTATGGTTGGCGAATTTACAATACCAATTGTAAATAAAATTGTTATCAGCAAGGTTGATCCGCATCCGGCAAGACCGCCCTGAGCGATTCCTTTTGCTTTATTATCTTTTTCCTTTTTTGCTGCAGAGATTATAGAATGAATTATGAATACGCTACCACTTATTAAAAAAATTAGAACTCCAAATACAGGATGCCCTAATATCAACAGGATAAATCCAATCAAAACAAGTGCTCCGCTTAATAAAAAAAGGCCTTTTGTAGAAATCTCTAAATTTGAATTTTTACTGATTTTCATTTATTTCACCTCCCCTTATTGACACACGGAAAAATTTGGTGTATTATTATTTTAGGATGTGAATTATTTACTGTTTTTTCGCATTCTCCATATAATTTTAGCCGTTCAGGAACCGTCATTCTTGAACGGCTATTTTTTTACTCTACAATTTCAGCTTTTCCGAGCACTTTGCCAACACATCTAAAATCACTGTATTCACTCGGATAGATATCATTGTACTTGGGATTAACAGATATGAGTCTGTCAGTACCGAGTTTTTTTATGTACCCATTGCCGTCTACGATAAAAATACCAACATCGCCTATATTAACCTTCGCAAGAGTGTTCACTAACACATTATCGCCATCTTGATATATCGGATCCATACTGTTTCCATCAACTTCTATGACAAGATTAGCCTTTCGAGCTGTTT
>CACYDY010000047.1 GCA_902773245.1 uncultured Ruminococcus sp. | reverse complement strand
CGGAGTGTAATCCTTCCATGAATTACCTGCACTAAAGAGCTTTGAAGAACCATTGATCTTAAGACCTGCCTCATCATGACCGGGATATCTGTTTGAGGAATCTTTGCTCTCTGCGAAGATTACCTGACCGTTAACTGTAAGATCATCTGGGATCTCAACCTCATAGTAGCCTGTCGAGCCTTTTGTCATGCTCTTTCCTGGCCATGCTGCCAATTCCTTTACAGTCGAGCCTGACTCGTCGTAAACATAAGCGTAAACGCTGCTCCAGTTGTAAGATGCGTTGTCAAAGTAAACCTTTACAGCAGCATTAGGATCTTTCTTGGTATATGTGTAAGTTTCCGTAAGAGAACCGTCGTCTGCATCTGCTGTAAGCGTAAGAGTTACAGAAGAACCTGCTGCTACGGAAGAACCAAAAGTAAGGGTCTTGCCGTCTGTGAAAGAACCGGACTGACCGTCAGATGTAGAATACTGAGCATTTGTTACATTGTTTGCAGAAAGTGTAACAGTCATCGAATCTGTGAAAGAACCGCTGCCCGG
Organism: uncultured Ruminococcus sp.; assembly: GCA_902773245.1. GTDB lineage: Bacteria > Bacillota > Clostridia > Oscillospirales > Acutalibacteraceae > RUG592. The sequence continues at coordinate 4,147 of CACYDY010000047.1, read as the reverse complement.
TGCAGCAGAAATTCCGCTTACCGGTTTTCCGTCGTAGATAACTGCGATACCGCTGTCGCCGATAGTACCGGAAATTGTATTTTCTGTAACAGTAAAGGTATTTCCCGAAACCTCATCGGTATATGTACCGGGTTTAGCATACTTTCCTGCGTTTTCAACAGAAACCTGACCGCTGCCGCTACCCTTAACGATAACTGCACCGCCGCCTTGACGTGTAATAACTGCGCAGCCGTTAGATGCTGTATAGTAATCAGCTTTTCCAACCATTGCGTTGTGGAAATGGTTAACTGCAGCAACTTCTTTTGCTGTGTAATGAGTGCTGCCCTTTGAACCAACAGTAGTATTTTCCTTAGCTGTCGGATCTGAGAAAGGACGTGAGAAATAGAGAGCCGAAGCCTTGTTTCTTGTAGCAACCGCTGCATACGCACGATCGACAACATTCTGGCTCTGATTCCATGAGTAACCACCCTCATATGCATTTGCCCATGTGTCGTGGCTCTCACCCCAGTATACTACCTTATCGGAAGTAAGACCCTTTGCAACCCAGTTGCCGTATTCTGCTTTTACACCGCCGCCGGCAAAAGCGTTTCTGTGGTCGTTACCATAAACATTGTCGGTAACGCTCATATAATTGGTGTATTCTTTCATCAGTCCTTCATTGCCGCTCTTACGGTCATCAGGACCAACAAGAATCTCACCATAGTTATAAAGACCTGTGTCGGTAACTACTGGTAAGAAGTTGTCATCCTCCGAAGGCAATCCGATGTGCTTAACAGCATCCCAACGAATACCGCTAACACCCATATCTTTCAGTTCAAGAATATAGTTTTTAACACACTGCTGAACATATGAATTTTCTGTAGCGAGATCAGGCATTCCTATTTCGCCGTGAGTTACCTGATAACGGTCTTCCCATGAATGAACCTTACCGTAAGAATGCCAATACTGGCTGTCACGAAGATCGCTTTGAATGCTGCTGTGATCACCGCTAAGGTGGTTTGCAACAACATCGACAATGACCTTGATTCCGTACTTTTCTGCTTCGGTACAAAGATTTGTCAGATCCTGCTTTGTACCAAGTCCGTTAGTTCCAACGTAGAATCCCTTTGGCTGATAGAGCCAATACCAAGCGCCCGAACCGTCAGGCTGAGCCGGCGAAGTCTGTACAGAGGTAAATCCTGCTTCTGCAATGTTTGGAAGCTCTGCGATAATATCGTTATACTTCCAGTCAAAGCAGTGAAGAATTGTACCGTCCTGACAGTTGGTTGCAAGACCGTAGCTGGCACCGGACGATTCCACTGACACCGACGCTGCGGATTCGGAAGCGTCGACTTCTGCTGCTGATGCGGCTGTTTCCGCCATAACTGCGCTCGGAACAAGCATAGTTGCGGCAAGCAAAGCACACATCGTTCTTTTTAGTGTCATATTAATTCCTCCTAATCATAATAATTTTGATGAATATTTCAGACCGACCTCCCGATCTGACTCGGGAATCCCGGATCTTCCACAAAATGATCTTACCCCCACAAAACACAATACGCTGCCTTCATCTGATTTATTTGGCAAAATATCATATTTTTTACCTTTTTGTATATAATAACAACATTTCAACTTGAGATGGACACAATTACTCTATTATTATATTACTATTAAGAACGATATTTTTAATTCTTTTTTGCAATATTACGAAAATTTAACACTTTTTACATACAAAAGCGTCCTGATTTATGCAATTTTAGCAAACAATCATCAACTTGCTGCGCACAAGCGTTTTCATACGTTCACACTTACAAATTTACATTTACATTAATAATTTATAACAGAAAAACGAAAATTAGATGAAAATACAATGATTTATCGCTGAAAAATACGTTATTCCTTTCTGAAAAAATAAAAAAGCCCGCCGATCCTACAGCGAGCTTATCAGCAACCTTGCATTCTGATCACAGCCAAGACTGTTTTTAACATTATTTCTATGTCCACAATAATGCCTCTTTCGGCAACATACTTTTTATCAAGCTCCATCCATTCATCGAAAGAAACGGAGTTTCTGTCGGGAGTAACCTGCCAATAGCACGTAAGCCCGGGCTTTACGCTAAGTCTGACATTTTCTTTGTCACCGTATTGATTCACTTCCTTCGGTAAAGCGGGACGAGGACCTACCACCGACATATCACCTTTTAAAATGTTTATAAGCTGCGGAAGCTCGTCTATTCCCGAAGCACGAAAAAACTTTCCCACTCGAGTGATTCGGGGATCATTTTTTATTTTAAAGACGGGACCGTCCATCTCGTTGTGCTTTTGCAGCTCACAATGCTTGGATTCGGCATCGGTACACATAGTTCTGAATTTATACATTTTAAAACGCTTTCCGTTCAGACCGCATCTGTACTGCGAGAAAAGAGGATTTCCTCCGTCGTCGACAAATATTACAAACGCTATTATTAAAAGGAAAGGCATGAGAACTATCAAGGCGGTTATCGACGAAAAAATATCGAATATTCTTTTTAGAATTTCATACACAGGCTTCGAAACACGAACTTCATTCACAACACTAACCCCCGGCGGAACTGTAAACTCGTTTAGAACATTCTCAATGAACTCTGAATTCATGGCAGAAAACTTCTGCAAAATGATATTAAGCATTTCTGTACACCTGTAAATGTATTCAATTATCAAATCCAATTGCCTAAAAAGCTTTTTGGTTTTTTTATATCGGGCAGATCTATCGGCTGCCCCTTGAAAATGTACTGAGCATTTTCGAGCATCATGTCAACGCATTCGCTGCCCATCTTTTTCTTTAATATGTCATAACCCTGCTCTAAGTTAGGCGGACGCCGGTCTATAGAATGACAATCGGTACACAAAAAATGTACAAATCCCCATTTTATGTACTTCATGGGCATAGACGACTTTGAACTGCTGCTTATGAGAGTTTCTGCATTGATGTGCGCAAGGCAGCCCTTCGATATCAAGTCATAAAGTATCATCGGATCTTTAGCAACATAGTCGTATCTCTCCACATGAGCCAGGATAGGAGTGAATCCCCTATTGATAACATTATCGATAGCATACGACAAACCGTGAGGTTTAAAATGAAAAGGAAGCTCAATTAGGATATAATTCGAATCTCCAAAACACAAACCGTCCAAATCTTCCTTGTCCAATGTCACTGAAAAATAAACCTCTGCCGCAAGCTTTGTTGCAATATTCATGTCCTGAAACTCTTCATTTTCGCACAGTATCCTGTAAGCATTATTACGTCTTTCAACAAAATCAGCAACACTGATCTTTTCAATATTAAAATGCGGTGTAAACATTATCGAACTCACACCCTGTTTCTTTTCTTCTCGAAGAAGGGCGAGCGAACAGTCGATATTTTTCGCACCGTCATCTATCCCGGGAAGAATGTGGCAGTGTAAATCAGTCATCTTCCTTGCCATAATATCCTCCATAGGAATAATAATAAGAACTCTGCATGTCCGAATCGGCTTTATATTCCGAAAGAATAGCGCCGATCACGTTTACGCCTGCCGCATCAAGATTGAACTTGGATCTTGTGACAAGTCTTCTGTCCGTTGAATCGTGCTTGCAAACAAGAATAGCTGCGTCCATATAACGACCGAGCACGGGAACGTCACTGATGCCCAAGCACGGCGGTGTGTCGTAAATTACAAAATCAAACTTTTCGGCAAGTGCGTCGACAACTCTCTGCATCTTGCGGCTTGCGAGAAGCTCTGTGGGGTTCGGCGGAATCATTCCTCCGAGAAGAATACAAAGCTTTGTGTCCTGATATCTGAAAACTGCGTCATCGAGGGAAACCTCGCCTTTCAAAACATGAGTCAAACCTTCGGCATGACGCTGCAGTCTGTGAAGGGACGGCTTTCTGAGGTCACAATCCACCAAACATACTTTCTTACCGTATCCGGCAAGAGCCAAGGCAAGATTAATGGAACAGTTGGTTTTTCCTTCATCCGGGAGAGAGGACGTTACCATAATATTTTTACAGTCTTGAGCAACGGCAATAAACTCGATATTAGTTGCAAGCATTTTGTATGCCTCGACATAATATGTCGGAGCATTTTCACTTGCTAAGCTGAATATTTCTTTTACTAAAGACTTGCCGCGGGATTTGCTGCGTTTTTTG
>CACYDY010000046.1 GCA_902773245.1 uncultured Ruminococcus sp. | reverse complement strand
ATGATATCCGCGACTCTCGACAGCTCAAAAACGGCTTAAACACTGTGTTTTTCGCACTTTTGTTTTTGCTCTCTCGAAGAGTGCTTAACTATAATACCACTTTATAACTGTTTTGTCAACACCTTTTTTTAAATTTTTTAATTTTTTTGTAATTTAATTTATCTGCTGCTTTCACCGACACTCGTCAGCCATTCATAATATTATTTTCATAAATCTCTCCTACAAGCTCCCCGAGCTCTTTATAGGTCGTCAGTTTGCCTGCTGCGTTTCTGAATGCCGCTGCGCCCTTGAATCCCTTCAAATACCAAGCAACGTGCTTTCTCGCTTCACGCATTCCATGTTCTTCGCCCTTGTACTCACAGAGTTTCTTTATATGTTTGAGCATCACGTAAAGCCTTTCGGTTTTAGTAGGCGGCGGTATTTGCCTTTCATGCCCAAGCCATGTGCAGATCTGCATAAACAGCCACGGATTTCCCAACGCTCCCCGTCCTATCATAACCAGATCGCAGCCGGTTTCTTCATACATTCTCTGTGCGTCCTCAGCCGTTATTATATCGCCGTTTCCTATTACGGGTATGTTTACCGCCTGCTTAACTTCTTTGATAATATTCCAATCGGCTTTGCCCTGATATTGCTGCATTCTTGTTCTGCCGTGAACGGCAACGGCTTTTGCGCCGTTCGCTTCGCATATTTGGGCTACTTCAACAGCGTTGACGGAATTATCGTCCCAGCCTTTTCTTATTTTCACGGTGACGGGAACATCTACAGCGTTGCTTACCGCTCTGACGATTCTCCCGCACAATTCGGGATCTTTCATCAATGCCGAACCACAGCCGTTTGAACTCACTTTAGGAGCGGGACAACCCATATTTATATCAATTATCTCGGGATTATAACGCATTGCCGCAATCGCTGCCCGAGCCATTGTTTCGGGTTCGCTGCCGAAGATCTGAATACCGGCGGGGCGCTCCTTTTTGGAAACCTCCATTAATTCTGTCGACTTTGAGCTGTTATAAGTCACACCCTTGGAGCTTACCATTTCTGTCACAACATAAGCCGCCCCGAAATCCTTGCACAGTTCCCTGAACGCTCTGTCCGCAACTCCTGCCATAGGAGCCAAAGCCGCATAGCCTGTTATTTCCACGTTGCCAATGAACATACGCCTTCTCCTCTTAATAATTAATAATAATATAAAGAAAAAAAGGTCAACCCTCAGGCTGACCGTATTAAAAAGAGCGGATGACGGGGCTCGAACCCGCTACCTCCACCTTGGCAAGGTGGCGCTCTACCAGATGAGCTACATCCGCATTTGACTCGTCTTTTGTTGACTGCTTGATTATTATATCACACGATTTTATATTTGTCAACACTTTTTTAAAATTTTTATTGAATAACAACTCAAATTTCAAAAACAGGAACTCCATTCGAATTAAAATGAAGCTCCTGTTTTATATCCACTATCCACAACTTAAGAAGTTATGTAGTTGGAATCACTATATACAACTTAAGGATTTGTTTCTGTCGACCCAAGTCTTTGGTTCTATCTAACGTTTTTTACGTCACCCATACCCCCAGCCCTCTTTCCCTCAAGGAAAAATGGGTTAACGGGTGTCGGGGCTGACGTCCCGACACCCTGCATACAGTCACTCTACTATTAAGTTGTAGACAGCAGTTATACTATCGCAGTTATTCCTCTTCGTTTTTCTTGATCGAAAAATCGGTTATCTTTTTGAATTGCTCCTTCAGTTTTTGCAGCTTCTCCTCAAAGTAATCCTCTAATTCATCGGGGATATCCCTCGGCTCTTCGTATTCGAAATCATTAACGACCCTGCTGAACTCGTCATAAAGCTCCTCGTCCTCTGCCATGTCGGTTTCGGGATTAAGGTCATCGGTTGTCGGAAGAAGCTTCGGCTCTGTCATCTCTCGGATAGATCGCTCAATAACATCTACCACCTTGTTTGCGGAATCGGGATTGTTCAATCTTTGGCAGCTTTCTCTCATTGAGATCAGTCTTTCGGGATATTTCAAAAGCTGAAAAACAACCTCTGCCGCCGTACTTTTCTTGATACTGATCGCAAGATTATTGTTGCACAAATACTCGGTGTTTTCCGTTTCCTGACCGGGAATCCCCTTAAAAAGCGCCATCGGCAAACACGACGCCAGCGCTTCGGTAACTGTCAGACCGCCGGGCTTTGTGATTATCAGATCCGCAACGTGCATATATTTATAAACCTCGTCGGTAAAATAAATGAGCTTTGTTTTTTTTGTAATACTTATCTTCTCTTGTTTTCTTGCGGACTCTTTTTCGTCGTCGAAATTCGGCTGCGGCTGACCGACTCTGAACGATTCGCTGCACGAAAGCAGAGAGTTGAAAGCGTCGAAAAGCTTGGGATTTTTTCCTGTGATAACAATTATTTGAAAATCAATGTCAAGCTCGTTTATGTTTTCATAAATTTTGAGAATATCGGTAACTCCAAAGCTGCCTGCCATAATGAGAACAGTTTTCAAATTCGGATCAAAGCCCATATCGCCCAAGGTTTTTTCTTTGTTTTCGTCCTTTTCGAAAAAAATCGGCTGGATCGGAATTCCCGTTGGGTTGATAATATTTCTGTCGACGCCGAGCTTTTCAAGCTCGTCAACCATCTGAACGCTCGACACGATGTATTGGCTGACGCCTTGGTTAATATATGATATGTGAGGCGCAAAATCGGTAATTATAGAAACGAGGGGGATATTGGTAATTCCTTTTTCTATGAGCCGGGATACCATTATCGACATAAAAGGGTGGGTCGATACGATAACATCGGGCTGAAACCGTGCAAGAAGCGGAATAAATCTCTTGGCATAATGCGAATTGGTTTTTTGAACGAGCTTGTAAACATTTTTATCATTGTTTGAGGCGCGGTAAAAAACTCCGTACACCTTCGGCAGCTTCATTGCCGAAAATTTATAACCGTCAACCAAAAGCTTGCTGTAATAATGGTTAACATACTCCAGACCGTCAACGACTTCAACGCACGCTTCGCCGTCACGCTCTTTAATAGCCTCTTCGAGTGCCTGCGCGGCACGCATATGTCCTCCGCCGGTTCTTGCGGAAAGTATCAAAACTCTCATAGCGAACTCCTTTTCCGGTTTTGTAATGTAATAATGAAATTGTTTGATCACATTTTTCATTTGTCAATATACCATAAAGTTATTATACAACAGTTGTATCGGAATATTGCTAATTTTTTATTAATTTTTATGCCGTTAAGCGGTTTATCATTCAATAATAACCATCGGGTTAGTTTTTTGACGTTTTAAAATCACTATCCACAACTTAAGAGCAGAGTGAATGTATGCAGGGGTTTGGGGACGCAGTCCCATGTGCACTAACATAAGTTCTTTAGCGCACAGTTAAAGTTTTTGCCCCGCTTTTTTCAAAAGGCGCCCGTACCCCAGCCCTTTGCAGGGGTGAATTCTTAAAACAGTCCTGTGGACTGTTTTAAGAAGAGGGGTGCTTTGCGTGACGAGCACCCCT
>CACYDY010000045.1 GCA_902773245.1 uncultured Ruminococcus sp. | reverse complement strand
GATTCCGGAAAGGATATCAATTCTGCTCTTGCATCGGGCAGCATTGATATCGGACAGGAAGGAACTTCTCCGGCAGCTCTTGCGATAGCTAACGGAATTGATATTGAAGTGTTTTGGATAGGCGACATTATCGGAGCTGCTGAAACGTTGGTTGCAAAGAACGGTTCCGATATATCAAGTCTTAAAGATCTTGAAGGTAAAAAGGTTGCAACTCCGTTTGCTTCAACGGCTCACTATAGTTTGCTTAACGCATTGAAATTAGAAGGCATAGACGAATCAAAGGTCAATATTATTGATATGCAGACGGATAAGATCAACGCAGCTTGGCAGACCGGTGATATTGACGCTGCGTATGTGTGGTATCCTGTTCTTGGAGAACTGCTCAAAGACGGCACACCTATTACAGACTCGGAGAAGCTTGCGGAAAAGGGTGTTCTTACAGGAGATACCAATGTTGTAAGCAGAGAATTTGCCGAAGAAAACCCGGAGATCGTATCAAAATTTGTACAGCTTCAGCTTAAGGCTAACGATATCATTCTCAATGACAGTGACAAGGCTGCCGAAGAGATAGCGGCGGTATTGGAGATCTCAAAAGATGACGCTGCCGAGCAGATCACACAGTTTACATATCTCACCGCAGATGAGCAGATCAGCTATCTTGACAAGACCTTTGCTTCTACACTGAAGGACACTGCCGATTTCCTCGTTGAGCAGAAAAGCATTACATCAGCGCCTGATATTTCTGAATTTGAGAAGAGAGTGACTTCGGAATATGTAAAGGCTGCGGCAGCTCAGAATTAACGGAGGTGTGCTATGTCTGATACATGGAAGGAGAAACTGTATGAGCCGTCCGATGAGCTGATTTCGGTTGAGAATGTTAACTATAAGAGAATCGAGCCGAGTATCCAAGAGGCAGAATCCGATGAGCTTATAGCTATAGATCATGTTGATCTGAGTTATAAGGGCAATACAGGTTCAATAAAGGCTTTGGAGGATATTAACTTTAACATTTTTCCCGGCGAATTTATCTGCGTGCTTGGTCCGTCAGGCTGCGGAAAGAGTACACTGCTGAAAATACTTGCAGGTTTTATTCAGCCTACCGGTGGTACTGTAAAGCTTGACGGCAAGGAGATAAAAGGAACAGATTGGCACCGAGGAGTTGTATTTCAGCATCCTCCGCTGTATGAGTGGTTTTCCGTTCGTTCCAATGTGGCATTCGGGCCGAAAATGAGAGGAATACCAAAGGAGGAGTACGAACCGAAGGTGGAGGAATATTTGGAAAAAGTGAATCTCAGCGAATTTGCCGATAAAAAAATCTATGAATTATCGGGTGGTATGAAACAGCGTGTTTCAATAGCGAGAGCACTCATAAATAACCCTGAAATACTTCTTATGGATGAGCCTTTCGGAGCACTTGACGCACTGACCCGTGAAAGTGTTCAGGACTTAACGAGAAAAATTTGGTGGGAAACGGGCAAAACGATATTCTTTATAACTCACGATGTTGAAGAAGCTTTGCTGCTTGCTTCAAGGATCATAGTACTGAGCCGTCATCCGGGAAAGGTGATCGAGGACATCAGCGTTAATTTTTCTCGTCAAGTTGTTGAGGAAGGCTCGACAGACGTGAAGTTTTCTTCGGATTTTTACAAATGCAGAGAGCGTCTGCTTCGTCTTATCAATTCACAGTAAAGGAGTTTTTTAATATGTCGAACATCAAAGAAAGCTTTGGCGAGCTTATCGGAAATACACCGCTTTACAGATTTAAGAACTTCGAAAAAAAATACGATCTTAAAGCAGAAGTCATCGCAAAGCTTGAGTATTTCAATCCCGGCGGCTCGGTTAAAGATCGCATAGCGTGGGCAATGATAGAAAAAGCAGAGCGTGACGGTGATTTGAAGGAGGGTTCGGTAATAATTGAACCAACTTCGGGAAATACGGGAATAGGGCTTGCAGCGGTTGCCGCAGCAAAAGGCTATCGTATCATTATAACAATGCCGGACACAATGAGTATTGAGAGAAGAAAGCTTCTAAAAGCGTACGGCGCAGAGCTTGTTCTGACTCCGGGGGTACAAGGTATGAAGGGGGCTATCAGCAAGGCATATCACATTTCCCGGGAGATCCCTGACAGCTTTATCCCCAGCCAATTTACAAATCTTTCAAATCCGGAAACACACAGGAAGAATACCGGTGTTGAGATTTGGAAAGACACCGAAGGAAAAGTTGATATTTTTGTTGCCGGCGTGGGTACCGGCGGTACGATTTCGGGAGTAGGACAATATCTTAAGGCAAAGAATCCTCAAGTAAAAATCTTTGCGGTTGAGCCTGACAGTTCGCCAGTGCTCTCCGACGGAAAAGCCGGACCGCACAAAATACAGGGTATAGGAGCAGGCTTTATTCCGGATACTCTTGATACAAAGATATATAATGATGTGATACGAATAACAAATGAAGAGGCGATCGAAACAGCGAAGGATATTGCAAAAACGGAAGGATTACTTGTTGGCATATCATCGGGGGCGGCTGTTTCCGCCGCAAAGAAGCTGGCATTGAATCCGGATAATATTGGCAAAAGTATAGTAGTACTCCTACCCGATACAGGAGAGCGTTATCTTTCAACTCAGGCATTCTCATAAAAATATCGAATAAAAATGCGGACGGGTTTTTATCGTCCGCATTATATTTTATGATATAATATAATGCTACAAAATGTAAGGCGGCATTACCTGCGGGCGTGTGCCCGCCGCTTAAAACTTGACTTTGTTATTTTGATTTGATACAATATAATCACGTTAAGAGT
>CACYDY010000044.1 GCA_902773245.1 uncultured Ruminococcus sp. | reverse complement strand
GAGTAGTCGAAATAAGCGGAAAAGCCCTCTTCCCTGCATCTCTTGTCATATATCGCTTTCCATTCGGGATCGGTAATGTCCTCGGGTTCATAATTTGCGGTATCCATGTAGTTTACTCCGCATTCAAGACAAGCGTCCATAATTGTCAGATCCTGATAAGGGAGCGCTATATTCATTACGAGATCGGGCTGTACTTTTTTTATCAGTTCAACCAATTCTTGAACATTGTCGGCGTCTACCTGTTCGGTAGTTATTTTTGTTTTTGTTTTGCCCTCAAGCTTTTGCTTCAAGGCATCACATTTTGACTTTGTGCGGCTTGCAATGCAAAGCTCCTCAAAAACATCGCTGCGCTGACAGCATTTTTGAATTGCAACGCCTGCAACTCCTCCGCAGCCTATTACCAAAACTTTACTCATTTAAATCATCTCCATAAATATCGAAAAAATTTTTGCAAAATTCATTCATTATACTTGAAAGCGTTAAAATTCAACACTTTTCTTTCTCAAACAGGCAATTCGCTTCGCTGTTGCCTGTTTTGATTTTTACCGCAAGGTATCATTTTACAGTTGCTTTGATTTATAGTTTTTTTATTTTGCTGAGGGAAATTTGTCGATCTTTTCTGCTTTATTCCGTCAGCGACTCACTAAAGGGATCAGGCTTCGCCGTCACCGGAAGTGCCCTTGGGGCATCTTTGAAAAGGCCGGAGCGAAACTTTAATAAGCTTCGCATCGTTATTAATTATGACATAGCAAGCAGCATCTCTCTGATCAGCTTGCACGCAACGGCTGTTGAAACTCCGCTGTGGTCATAATGAGGACTAAGCTCGTTTACGTCACAGCCTACTATATTAAGCTTGGAACACACACAAACCGCTGCACGCCTTAATTCCTCAAACATGACTCCGCCTGCTTCGGGAGTTCCCGTTCCGGGGAATATCGAAGGATCCATAACATCAAGATCCACTGTGAAATATACGGGCTTTTTAGACATCGACAATTCCTTGACTACCGAATACACGTCCTCCAAGCCGAAAGGGTGCATATCCGTGTGAATTTTCGCAAACTCAAATTCTGCGCGTTCCCCCGAACGGATTCCGAACTGATGTATTCTGTCATCACCGATAATATCCCAGCAGCGTCTTAATACGCAGGCATGAGAGTTTTTTACTCCCAAGTAATCTTCCCTAAGATCGGCGTGAGCGTCAAAATGTATGATATGCGCATCGGGATACAACTGTGCCGCTGCACGAAAAGCTCCCAGCGTCACGAGATGTTCTCCGCCGATCATCATCGGTCGTTTTCCGTCAGCCAGGATCTGAGCGGCTCTCTCTTCGATCTGCTCCAGAACAGCGTTGGTGTCGCCTATTTTCAGCTCGATGTCACCGCTGTCCATTACGCAAATATCTTCCATATCTTTATTTTGATACGGACTGTAGGTTTCTATTCCGTATGATTCGCTTCTTATCGCAGGCGGCCCGAATCTCGTTCCCGGGCGGAAAGATGTTGTGGAATCAAACGGAGCGCCGAACATTACTGTTTTGGCGTCTTTGTAATCGCAGTCACAGGCGATAAATGTTTCTATATTCTTATTCAACATTTTTCAGCATATCCTCCACATAAGCAGGAATATAAAATGCGCCCTTGTGCAGCGTAGTTGTGTAATATCTGCAGCTAAGCGCACGCATATTCCAGCGTGTTTCATTTAGATCCTTCAAAGGGTGATACTTCTTTGATGCAAATCCGAAAAGCCAATGTCCCGACGGATATGTCGGAATGTGCGCCTGATAAACCTTTGCGATCGGGAATGTTTCGACAATGTTCTTGTGCGCACGCTGACAAGCCGCCGCATCTTCGGGATAAAACGGACTTTCATGCTGATTTATCAGTATTCCGTCATCTTTCAGCGCTTTGTAGCAATTGCCGTAAAACTCCTTTGTAAACAAGCCCTCTCCGGGGCCGAACGGATCGGTGGAGTCAACTATTATCAAATCATATTCGTTCTCTTTAAAACGGACATATCTCAATCCGTCCTCATAATATATTGTAACTCTCGGGTCATCAAAGCGGCAAGCCGTTTGCGGCAGAAATTTTTTGCACACCTCAACAACAAGGGGATCGATCTCTACCATATCTATCACGTCTAAGTCGGGATAACGGACAAGCTCCCTCACAACTCCTCCGTCGCCCGCACCGATAACAAGAACCTTTTTTACATTCGGGTGAACCGCCATAGGAACATGGGTTATCATTTCATGATAAATAAACTCGTCCTTTTCCGTAAGCATCATGTAACCGTCAAGCGTTAAAAATCTGCCAAATTCGGGCGATTCAAAAACATCTATCCTTTGGAACTCACTTTTGCCGCTGTATAGCTGTTTATCAACACGAATGGATATTTGTACATTCGGTGTATGATTTTCGGAAAACCAAAATTCCATTTTTTATTCTCCTTTGTATTTTTCACAATTCTGCAAGCCTTTGAAAAAGCTTGGCAAAAATTCGATTTTACTATATATAGAAAGCGTTAAGATTCAGCTCTTTTCTTTATTAGCGCCTGTTTTAGTATCTTGATATGATCAGAGGTCGGCAAAATTTGCCGATAAGATGCTTGCAGGAGATACTAAACAGGCTCTCAGACCGGCAATTCGCTTCGCTGTTGCCTGTTTGTTTTCGTACTGAAAG
>CACYDY010000043.1 GCA_902773245.1 uncultured Ruminococcus sp. | reverse complement strand
GCTGCCCTTGCAACCTGCCCGCTTTTTGAAAAAAGCGGGGCAAAAACTTTAACTGTGCACTAAAGAACTTATGTTAGTGCATATGGGGCACACGCCCGCACGGTTTTTGAACGAGTAAACAATCTGTGATCATATTTTATCGTGTCGCCTTGGAGCGGCGAGGAAAAATTACGCAAACCGGAACTAAGGGGCATTTTCTGCCAAAATGCCCCTCTTCTTAAATCAGTCCACCGGACTGTTTTAAGAATTCACCCCTAAAAGGGCTGAATTATGCCTTCGGCGACCAAAGGCGCTGTCTTTGGAAACCGCCCGTACCCCAAGGGCACTTACTTCGGGCGCCTTTTGAAAAAAGCGGGGCAAAAACTTTAATTAACAAAATCTTAACTCATTCAAAAAACTTGCAAACGACCGCCGGTAATACCGCCTGACATTTTGTAACGATAAGTTGTATTCCGCTTGTCGGCTGCCCACGAAAACATAACAACAAAAAAGAATTTATCAAAACAGAAATACCATTCTCCGCTAATTGCTGCGGAGAATGGTTAACTTACCGCCTGAGTACCGATTATTTTTTCTTTGGAATTTTTCTCAGATATTTGTAGCACTTTTTATACTCGGCATATGCATTGCGGTATTCTTCGTTTGTCGGCTCATATCCGCCAAACGCTGTGCGTTCAAACAACTGCAGCAGCTTTTCGGGTACAACACCCCTTGTTGAATAAACATAATCCCTGAGCATTTTCACCGTGTAAGAGCTGTAATCTCCGTTTGCGGAAAAGTTTATCAGCTTTATTACATTCGCATAAAGCCGTAATGTCCGTTGTTTCGGATCTCTCAACAGCTGTCTTAATCGGAAGAAGCACTCTGAAATTCTGTCACTCAGCCATGAAAAGATCACAAAAACCGCAACTATTATTACAACTAAAAAACGACTCATTGTTCCGAGAATACGAGTGAAAAAACTCGTGTCATTTTCTTCGGGGATTTCCCTATAGTCCGAAACCGTCGGATCAAACGTAAGCCAGCCCGCACCGGGTATATAAACCTCTACGAATGCGTGGGCATATTTATCACGTATCAAAAAATCTCCTTCGTCCGTTTTCTCGAATGCCGCAAACCCCTCGACATACCTGGAAGGAAGTCCTATGCCCCTTGCCATAAGAGTCATGGCTGTGGCATAACTCGAACATACCCCTGTTTTGCCTTCAAAAATAAAATATTCGATAGACTGATCTTCGGGAATGTACTCGTCATCATAAACATACCCGTTGATCTGAAAATATTGTTCAAGTGCCGCAGCTTTTTCAAAGTCGGATTCCGCAGTGGCGGTTACCTGCTCTGCCAATGCTGTGATCTCATCCGAAACATAGCTTGCGTCGGTGTATGTTTCCATCGCCGTATAGTAATCCTCAAAGAGTCTTCCCGACGCTTCGGTATCTTCCTGCAAAAGAAATGAAATGTAATCCTCCGATTTAAAACCAAGCTTCTGTGCATACGTATAAAGCTCGTCCGTTTGATCGTAAAACTTAAAGCTGTCATCAAGTACGGAATTTTTATAATTATCAGTATCTATTCTAAATACTATACTTTGAGGATATTTAATGTATTGTAAAATTTTGTCATCTGTGATAGTTGCAGCAGGCGACGGAAGATACATCGGATTAAACGACTCGCCGTAAACACGTCCGTTTCTTACTGTGATATAATTTTGGGGATCCACGATATCAATATTGTTATCATCCAAAACACTTTGCATATCGTTGAGTATATCATTCGTTGAATATTCGGGATTCCTTTCGGAGTAAAAATAACTGTTTCTGCTCGAATAGCCCTCGGCTTCCCAAACGTCCCCGTTAAAGTTCTGATAGGACTGACGCCGCAAATAGTATTCGTCTTTGCTGCCGTCAGTATTAAAATAAAACAAAGTTTCACCCGTGTAGTTATTTGCACTGTATCTCTGAGATGATGTTCTTGAATATATCTCCGCAGAGCCCCTGCTTATACCGAAATCACCGGTCAATGCATAATCAAAGCTGCTTGAATTTTTCTCAAGCAGTGATATATAAACAGGCTTTCTGACGATCATGGTAACCGTTCCGATAACAGAAACGAAAATCGCCAATGTAATGATGTATGAACGATCAATTTTGATCAGCGTTCTATTTTTGGTTGGCTGTGAAGGGTCGAGAAGCTTATTATGAACCACAACCGCAAGATAACACACAAAAATAACGGTTATCATCAACTCGGGCATTACCGCCGAACGTCTTGTATAAATAACAAACGGAAATAATATGCAAAGCATAGAACCCAAGGTTCTGTAACGCACTTGGGTAAAATAATACAGTATGGAGATGATAAAAAAACCACCGCCAATGAATACCGCATTCAGATACAGCGGCTGTTTTGTTCCGGATTCATCCAATCCGTAAAACCATAACATCGGCGATCTCCAGTCACCGCTGTTAACGGCTCCCGTATATATAAGCTGAACGCTTATGCAGGTCACAACGAGCAAAAGAAGCGTATAGATCAGCACGCACAATATTTTTTTGTCTTTTATTCTGTCAAAAAAGGAGAACAAAACAAACTCCATAACAAAAAACATCATCGTATAAGGAATCGCTTCGTCATGAGATAATGTATAAATGATCGAAAAACAAATTGACGCACCAAGCAGCATCGGACATATGTACAAGCTGATCTTGCCTAATAATGCAGTCAGCGAATACTTTTGTTCGTTGTCTGATTTTGATTTTGAAATGAAAGACATGGCTCACCTCTCCCTAAATAATTCTGCGACGTAACTGAAATGATGGTTTTATAATTGCTTTTTCAGTTCAAAATTATCCGAAATTATCCACATATCCGATGTAAGCCTGGGCAATCCGGAATGCTCGGAGCATATCATAAGTACCTGCGGCATCAGTGAGCTTATCTGTGACGCAGATTGAGCATGATCGAAATTTGCAATTGTAAAACAGATAGGTGTTTTGCCTAAACCTAACATCTCGGGAGAAACCACATCTTTCGCCGCACAAGCTTTAAATCCTGAAAGCTCGTCTTGAAGAGCAATAATATCTGCCATATTTCGAATATCCATTCTGAGCCATGATCCTTTTTTCGCATAGAAAAAGATCACTTCTTTGCCTTCCCTGACCATCATAGAAAACACGGCGAGCATTCCCTCTATTACATTGTCACGAACAGAAAGTGCATATTCGTCCTCGGGTATCTGCGGAGAATCCAGAAAAAAGACCTGACCCGACTCTGCAATTCTTTCATCAAGCCTTATCATATATATATCACGTTTAGATGAGATCTTCCAGTTTATGCGTTTGATAGGATCTCCCGGGTAGTATTCGCGATGATCATAACCGGGCTGACCTGTTTGGGTAAGAGCTGTGTCATTGGTTTCTTCTTCTTCGTCATCAGTGTTTGAAAAAAGAACTGCCGTTTTGAGAAAATCAGTCTGAATCGGAACATCGGGTATATTGGGGTAAACGGAAAGCTCCATTACGCTGTTTTCTTTAAATCTTTTTAGTCTTATTCGAAAAATCCCAAGATAGTCACACATAAAAACATCGTCGATCTTCACCTGTGCTCCGCCTGAATACTTTGCCGTCAGCGGTATTTCCAGCGTTTCCGTCTTTGCGGAAAACAAAGCTGCTTTGCATATGTCATAGTCCTTGGCAAGATGAGATGTACATGAAATATGAATCTCTATTATCGGTGCAAGAAACGGGATTTTTTTTTGAAATCCAACGATGCATTTCAAAGTTTCCCCTTTAGAAACGGAAAGCTTGTCAAGTTTAAATTCAATATTTATGTTGTGAATTATCAATTCCATAAACATAACTATCAATGAAAGAGCACAAGCAAAAACCAGTGCAGTTTGAATCAATATTCCGGCAGTACCGTTGATCAGATACATTACAATATAAGCAATTGCCAAACAGCCTAAAAAAGATGCAGCC
The DNA here is from genome assembly GCA_902773245.1 of uncultured Ruminococcus sp. GTDB lineage: Bacteria > Bacillota > Clostridia > Oscillospirales > Acutalibacteraceae > RUG592. Next base: position 1,179 of record CACYDY010000043.1, on the reverse strand, counting down.
GAAGATAACGTCCTCATAGTATTGTTGGGCTGTTTATTTTTGGGACTATCTGATTTGTTGTTATTATTATTACTAATCATAACTATTCACCTAAAAACAGGGTATCACTTGATTGGAGCAGAAACCGTTTTTGCAATCTCATCCATGACTCTTTCGGGGGACGCATACACAGACTTTCCTTTCGGGGAAAGCATGAGCCGATGAGAAAGTACAACAGACATCATATCTCTGACATCGTCGGGAACAACATATTCTCTTCCCAAGATGTACGCAAGTGCTTTTGACGCTTTTAACAGCGCTATTCCCGCACGAGGTGAAGCACCGAGCTTTACAAGATCGGAAGTTCTGGTAGCGTTCAGCAAGTCAACAATATATTTTTTCACACTATCGGTGCACTGAACCTTTTTAACGGCGGCAATATGCGACATTATATCATCAACGCTCATTACAGCGTCGAGTTTGTCGGTGAATGTGTTCGTTTCGGATCGTGTGATAATATCAAATTCTTCTTCGGGAGAGGGATATCCCATTGATATTTTCATAATAAAACGATCCATCTGTGCTTCGGGCAAATGATATGTTCCGTATGTTTCCACGGGGTTTTGCGTTGCCAATACCATAAACGGCGAGGGAAGCTGCATTGTATTTCCGTCAAGAGAGATCTGGTGTTCTTCCATAACCTCAAGCAAGCTGGACTGCGCTTTGGGCGACGCACGATTTATTTCATCTGCAAGCAAAAAATTACACATTGCCGCACCTTGCTTATATGTAAACTCTCTTGTTTGGGGATCAATCATAGAAAAGCCTACGATATCGGAAGGCATGATATCGGGTGTAAGCTGGATTCGGTTGAAATTTCCGTCAACGGAGCTTGCCAATGCGGAAACAAGCCTTGTTTTGCCCACTCCGGGAACGTCCTCAATGAGAATATGACCTTCGGAAAGCATAGCTGCGATCACGTTAATAATTGAACCACGCTTGCCTATAATTACTTTTTCAATGTTTAGTATCAGTTTTTCTATTTCTTGATTCATAATATATTTCTCCAATCGAGGTTGTTTTGACAGTTTATTATGATGCTTTTGTGAATCGACACATTTTAAGAATACCAAAAAAACACGTTAAAGTCAATAAAAATTGATATTTTTTACAGTTTATACTTATTTGGTCTTTATAATC
>CACYDY010000042.1 GCA_902773245.1 uncultured Ruminococcus sp. | reverse complement strand
TATACAATGTACCTTCCGAAAGCTTCCATAATGCATTTTCTCCGCATTCACCCTGTGCCGTTACACTTTCGGAAACAGCAGACGATGAACCGGAGTCGTAAGCTTCAAATGTCATCTCTCCGCCGCCGTCCCAGTTCTTTTCAATGTCTTTCCATGTCGAGTTGTCTTTTGGGTACTTAACTGTTGCGGTGACGTCCTCGAAAGGTTTTAAACCACGGTCGTACTCAAAAGTAGGCTTATCGCCTTTAAATACTATTGTGGAAAGATTAGTGCAATGGGCAAAAGAACCATAATCAATTTCGATAATGCTTTCCGGAAAGGTGATTTCGGAAAGCTTGGTACAATACTCAAAAGCAAAAGTTCCAATAGCAGCTATCCCGTTTTCGAACTCAATGTTTATAATATCTTCAAAATAATGATTCCATGGTGCATTCACATCGGTGTAATAATCATTATTCGACACATTGTAATAATCTTTAATATTACCGTTCGTATTGTAATAATCGTCCATATATCCGCTGCCGTTAATATACAATGTGCCTTCCGAAAACTTCCACGTTGCATTATTGCCTTCTTCACCGCATTCTCCCTGTGTTGTAAAATTTCGGAAACAGTCGGTGACGAAGAATCGTTTGAAGAAAAATCGGAGTTATCAACAGAACTGCTCGAAGACAGTTCGGAGTTGTCAACGTCACTGCTTTCCGAATCGGGATTAGCTAAAACTACTGCACCGATTATCAATGTCAAAACTAAAAATGAAGATATCAGTATATATTTCAGTTTTCGATCGCGTTCTGTTTTTAAAGCGGCGTTTTCGCTGCCCGAATCATCATCGGGATAATGTAAGTCCTCTTTAACATTTTGTTTATCGGAATTAGGTTTGGACTTGCGGGGTGAACTGTCTGTGTTTAAATCGTGTTCTTTATTCGCTTTTGTTATTTGTGGTTTTGCCGCAGATTTTGAGCTTTCCGCAGAAAGATCATTGCCTGAAATATCTGCAGCGGCGGCACTTTCCGATTTCACGTTAATCGTGCGGTTTTCTTCGGTATTTGCTTTTGATGCAGCGGAAGCTTTTTCGCCGTTTGTATGCATTTGGTTTGATAAAGAATTTTGTTCCGGTGCAGCTATGTTTATTTCTGAAACAGCCTTATTCTCCCCACCGGTATTGTTCACAGTATTTTGTGGAGGTATCGGGCTGTCGGTTACCGCATAAACGGTTCGATCTTCATTGACAGCGGTTTGATTGAAGTTATCGTATGATTCGGGTTTAAACATCTGCATTAATACTCTTAAACTGCCGCAGCGTTTTCTGTAATCCAATTCCAACGCATAAATCAAAGCGTCGGCAACGTTTTGCGGAACACCGTAGCATTTGACTAAATTATAGATTTGCGGAAAATTCCCTTCAATGGTATGTGTCATATCCGAACAAGGGCTCTCTCCCGTCAACGCAAAATAAATGGTTGCCGCAAGAGCATAAACATCTGTATACTCGCCGTCCGGCATAGTGAAGGTTCGCTGTTCTATAGGCGAATATCCCGGAGAAAAGCTTAATCCGACAGACGAGAGCGTTCGTGTTTCGGTAGAACGTGCCAATCCAAAATCAATCAGAATAAATTCTTCGCCGACATTTTCGATATTCTTTATCATTATATTTTGCGGCTTTATATCCCGGTGAATAATACCTTTTTTATGAAGAATCGAAAGGCTGTTGATCAAAGGCAGCAGCTTTTGATACAGTTCGTTCCAGCTATATCTGCCCTTTTGAATTACACGTTTGTCCAGCGTAATGCCGTTAACAAATTCCGTAATAATATATGCTGTGTTGTTTTCCGAGAACCAGTCGTACACCTTGACAATATTGTTCAATCCCTCGGCTTCCGAAAGACTGATACATTCTTTTTTTTGTCTTTCGCATAATGTCCTTTAGTGAAAAAGTATTGTCATATTTTACTGCCAGCGGTTCGATCTCGTCAAGATCATGTACGTTTCGCTGAAATGCACCATTGTAAAATGTTTCTTTTATAAGGATCTTTCGCTCCAGCTTCGTGTCAAATCCTACATAAGATATACCGAAACCACCCGAACCGATACTCCTGCCCACAAGATATCTTCCGTTATTCAGATACGTTCCTGCCGGCAGCTCATAGCTTTGCGAATAATGAACGCTGTGCTTTTTCCCACAGTTAACGCAATAAATACTATCATTCGGATCAACAGGTGACATACAGTGGAAACAGTATGTCTTTGTATCCTCGATCAACTCCCACACCCCCTTTTTTGTAAATAAAAATAACTATCGTAATTATACCATTGTTTTCACTATTATTCAATATTTTTCATAAAAAAACGAAAAACAGAACCTATTCCTAAAATGAAATAATAAAGGAGTGAACAGTGATTATTGTATTAAAAAAGTAACTGTGATATAATAAAATCACTATCTACAACATAAGGATTTATT
>CACYDY010000041.1 GCA_902773245.1 uncultured Ruminococcus sp. | reverse complement strand
GGCGTGTGGAGTTACGTTCAAAACGGCGAATATGTCGAAACCTTTGACGCGCCAAGCGAAACAGAGGACGCTCCCGAACCCGTAACGACCCGGTACAAGCAGAATGTCAGCTACGAATTCAAGGAGAACGGCGACTGCATAGTTACTTTGGGAACGATGTCGGTTCCGGGAAGATACACTATTTACACATCGGAATCCGGAAGCATGATCTCGGCATCTGTGACCTATCAGAATACGGTCTTGCTTTACGGCAATTACAAATACCAAGTAAAAGGAAATATGTTCACGGGTAAAAAGCTCGTCATCAGCGGACTTGATCCAAACGGCGATGTAACGCTCGAGCCGGGTGAGGGAGAGGACGGACTCACTCCGTTTGACGATCCCAAATATGACGGCAGGCTTGTCGGAAAGTGGAGGGACAGTCAGTACGAGCTTGAGTATGAATTTACCGATGACGGACATATGATACGAACCGGCGACGACGGCTTGACGGTAAAGCACGTTTACACAGTTTTTGACAACGAAGAAACCGATTCGGACACTCTCGAAACGACAAAGACATCATTCATTCTGGTGAAATACATCGGAGATACCGAGCAGAACTACACCTACAACTATGAGTTCGTTGACGACACGCTTTACATAGACGGATCTAAGCTCGAAAAAATTGAGTGACAGCGTAACGCCCGCTTTTGAAAATGCGGTGAAAAAACTTTTAATGAGCTTCGCTTGCCCGAAAGTTAATGAAAAAACGACCGATACTCCTCGGTCGTTTTTTTTCAATCCATAAGCTCGACTATTATCGAATTTGAACATAAAAATCCTTTCACAGTCAGCCGTATTCCCTTTGAGTCCGAAATCAACAAGCCTGTTTTCGTAAGCTTGTCAGCCCTTTTGACATACTTTCCGGGCAGCTCATAGCCGAAATATGCTTTGAATTTTTCATATTCCAATCCGCTCGAAAGCCTTAGCACCATCGAAATATATTCCTCTTCGTCACCGCCGTGTCCGTCGGGGACTATGATGCCGCTGTAAAAATCCTCGATCGACCTGCTGCAGTAAAATCTCTTTTTATCAATGAACGAATGCGCGGCTGCGCCCAGTCCGAGGTATTCCTCACAGTTCCAGTATTTAAGATTGTGACGGCTTTCGAAGCCCGGTTTGGCGAAGTTTGATATTTCATATTGTTTGAATCCGAGAGAGTCGAGCTTTGCGGTCATCATTTCGTAAAAATCGCATACAGTGTCGTCGTCGGGGAGATCAAGCCTGTTTTTGATCTTATAGTAGGGGGTAGATTCTTCGATTTTCAGTATGTAAGCGGAAATATGCTTTACCCCGAGATCGGCGCAAAAGTCTATGCTGTTTGAAAGGCTTTTCTCGGTCTGACCGCTGATGCCGATCATCAAATCGAGCGAAATGTTGTCGATGCCGCTTTTTTTGATAATACCGACGTTATCCGCAGCGTCTTTTGGCGAGTGTTTTCTTCCGAGGGACAAAAGCTCCGACTCATCTGCGGATTGAAGCCCCATGGAAACACGGTTTATTCCATAGAAATTAAGCTTTTCGAAGTCAAGATCCTTTGCAGATTCGGGGTTTACTTCGAGAGTAGTTTCCCGTTCGATGTCACCGAAGTTTTTTTTGATGTTTTTTAATAATGATATAATTCTTTCCGTTCCGAGCAAGCTCGGAGTACCGCCGCCGAAGTAGACCGTATCCGCAGTGAAAGAATGACACTCGGAGATTTTCCCGTTAAGCCTGCGGACGTACTTGTCCATATCCTCTTCGGTGTTTTTTATTGAATAAAAATCGCAGTAGGGGCATTTTCCATTGCAAAAGGGTATGTGTATATACAGTCCGATATTTTTCATAATTAAAAATCCTTTTTAAGTGTGATTGTTTAAACAGTTGGTTTTTACATAACTGCAATATGCAGCAATAAGTTGGTTTCAGTCCCGTTTTTTTGAATGAGTAAATAGAGTAGAGTTTGTGAATTCCGAAGGCAGAGCCGCCGTCGGCGAAACACACTTTTCGCAATGTGCGGAGTATAATAATTGTAAAAGGGGACGGGCAGAAGTATTGCTACTTCTGCCCAGTTTGGAAGGTATATGAAAATTAGTAGAACGCTTGTTTAATGTGTTTATATTATAATCTCAATTTATTACTAAATTATGAACAATAAGGATTTTTTTGAATTTCGGGAGCATTTCGGAACTATTGTTTAAATTTTAAAAGACTATGAATTATTTATATGTAAAACTAACAAACCATGAAAATTCAATGGTTAAATCCTGTTTAAATGCTTTATTATAATATTGACAAATTTCAAAAAAATAGTAGAATTTATTATAGACCCAAAAAAAGAGGAGGTTATCCGATTGGCGGATTTGAAATCTGAAATTAACAAAAGACGTACTTTTGCGATCATATCTCACCCCGACGCAGGTAAAACTACGCTCACCGAAAAGCTTCTGCTTTACGGAGGAGCGATTAACTCCGCAGGCTCGGTCAAAGGCAAGCACTCGTCAAAACACGCCGTGTCCGACTGGATGGAGATCGAAAAACAAAGAGGTATTTCCGTTACGTCGTCTGTTTTGCAGTTTAAATATAACGGCTGCTGCATTAATATTCTCGACACACCCGGACATCAGGACTTTTCCGAGGATACCTACAGAACCTTGATGGCAGCCGACTCGGCAGTAATGGTCATCGACGCTTCAAAGGGCGTTGAAAATCAAACCAAAAAGCTTTTCAAGGTTTGCGTTATGCGGCATATTCCCATCATTACATTTATTAACAAAATGGACAGAGAAGCCCAGAGTCCGTTTGATCTTCTGGAGGATATCGAAACTGTTCTCGGGATCAATACCTGCCCGATGAACTGGCCTATCGGAAGCGGTAAGGAGTTCAAGGGCGTTTACGACAGAAAAAAGCAAGAGGTTTTGGCTTTTACTGCCGCTCACAACGGTCAGAAGGAAGTCGAAAAAACCGTTGCAAAGCTTGATTCTCCCGAGCTTGAGGATCTGATAGGAGTTTACCACAAAAACGATCTTCTTGACGAGATCGAACTGCTTGACGGAGCAGGCGACTCGTTTGATCTCGAAAAGGTTCGCTCGGGCGAGCTTACGCCGGTGTTCTTCGGTTCGGCTTTGACGAATTTCGGTGTTGAACCTTTTTTGGAGGAGTTTTTGAATATTACCACTCCGCCGCTCCCGAGAGAAACCGAAGGGGAAGTTATTGATCCGACTTCGGACTGTTTTTCTGCTTTTGTGTTCAAAATTCAGGCGAATATGAACAAGGCTCATCGTGACAGAATTGCTTTCATGAGGATCTGCTCGGGCAAATTTGATAAAAACATGGAGGTTTTCCACGTTCAGGGAAACAAAAAGCTCAGACTTTCTCAGCCGCAGCAGATCATGGCTCAGGACAGAGAGATCGTGGACGAAGCTTATGCCGGTGATATAATCGGAGTTTTTGATCCGGGTATTTTTTCTATCGGAGATACTATCTGCACGCCCGGGCAGAATATAAAATTCAAGGGTATACCTACTTTTGCGCCGGAGCATTTTGCTCTTCTTCGTCAAAAGGATACCATGAAAAGAAAACAGTTTGTAAAGGGAACCGCTCAGATCGCGCAAGAAGGCGCTATTCAGATCTTTCAGGAGCTTGGTTCGGGTATGGAAGAGGTTATCGTCGGAGTTGTCGGAACGCTCCAGTTTGACGTTCTGAAATATCGTCTTAACAACGAGTATAACGTTGAGATAGTTATGGAGGGGCTTCCGTATCAGTTTATCCGATGGATAGGCAACACCGTCATAGATCCCAAAAAGCTTGATCTGGCTTCCGACACAAAAAGAATACAGGATCTCAGAGGCAACTATCTGCTTTTGTTCACGAGTCAGTGGAGTATCAATTGGGCGCTCGAACACAACAAGGGGCTTATTCTTGAAGAATTCGGTACAAGGTAGTTTCTTTTTATAAAAGTTTAAGAGAACATTCCGTGTTGTGAATGTTCTCTTTTTGATTTATGTGATTCGATTTTGCGGACATCTGTTATTGACAAATTATTACAAGAATGATAACATATAAGCGAGGGTACTGCGCAGCAGCAGCAGGCGGTTGACTCCCGTAAGGGAGGTGATAGCTTTGAAAATTACCGATATTTGTATTTTGATAAATACCGTAATTCAGGTTATCTCTTTCTGTGCAAAGGTTTACAAGAACCGTAAGCAGAAATAATCTTATTTTTACATAAAAAATAAGAAACACCGCCATCTTCCAAAAGCCGGTGTTTCTTAACACTACATAAGGGAGCAACCGCTTGCTGTGCAGTACCCTTGTTACTATTATAATACATCAAAAACAAAAAAATGTCAAGCGCTTCGAAAAAATCGAGGCGCTTTTTCATCACTGTTAAGAAATTAAGCGCTTATTCCTGTCGATACAATTTGATACATAGTTCGCCGCTTTATTTGCGGCGTTATAAAAATAATGTCAATTTTTGCGGTTTCGGAGAATATACATCTAACTAAACGGCTGTTATTGCTTTTGTGATATGCCAAAAATGTAAAGTAGGTGTGTTTATGTTTCAGGCAATTATTTCGTTTCTGAGTGAATTTGCTTTTGTGGCAATACTCCATGTTATGGGCGGAAATTCCTTTCCAAAACCGCTTTCAAGAAAAGAAGAGGAAAAACAAATCGAGCTTCTTAAAAAAGGTGACAAAAATGCCCGCAATACACTTATTGAACACAATTTAAGACT
>CACYDY010000040.1 GCA_902773245.1 uncultured Ruminococcus sp. | reverse complement strand
GCCCCGTGAGAACATCGACGGCGCAAAGAGATCGGGCGAAAGAAAATATACCGATCAAAGCTTGCCAAAAAACGGTCAGCGAAAAAAATATTCCGAAAACACCGTTCCCAAAAACGGAACAGTCCAAACACAGGAACAAAAAAACTCGTCAAAGCCCGTTTCCCGATCCGAACACGTTCGGCAAAAGCCGCAGGCAAACACGTCGGACGTTAGGGAAGAATCCGTACAGGCAGCTTCCTCCTCCGCTGTGAACAATAGCAAAGAAAACGGCGCTGCCGACGAACACAAAAGCTTTTTGTCCGTGTTTTCGAGAAAGAGAAGAAAACCCCTGATGATCGCAATTCCGGCAGTCACGGCAGTTATTATTCTCACGGCGGGAGTGATAATTTCGTCTGCGGCGCTCGGAATCATCGGTTCCGACAGCTCGGACTCGTTTGTTGCGACCGATCAGAGCAACTCCGAGCTTAGCAAACCTCAGGGAAAGTACCTGGAGGGAATAACCGTGCAGGGAGTGGAGCTTGGCGGAAAAACAATGGAGCAGGCAAAGGATGCGCTTGCGATAGAGGAATCAAAATTAATTCCCTCGATAAACTACACACTCACCTGTCATGACAAAATAGTCTATCTCACCGAGGACGATTTCGACTATAGCTTTGATACCGTAAAGGTACTCAACGAAGCCTTTGAATACAGCGAATATATGAGAGATATCCTTACCAAAAAGGGGAAGACCTCACTCAGATCGAATGATAAAAAGGATTACCAAATCACAATGACATTCGATGACAGCTCCATTCAAAAGGCTTGTGAGGAAGTAGCAAAAAAGGTGAACGTCGAAATGCAGAACGCTCACGTAACCGGCATTGACACCGAAAAATCAAAGGTTTCGGATATGTTCAGCTTTGAAGAGGGCGTCGTAGGATACAAAATCGATGTTGACGATCTCGTAAATCAGATCACAACGCTCAAAAAGAACAATAATTTCACCGCCGATATCATCGGCGAAATGGAAGTTGTCGAACCGAAAACAGATCTTGAAGATCTTTTGAATAATCTGGTTTTGATCTCAAAATATACGACCTATTCGGGCAACACATGGGCAGGCAACATGAATATGACGGTAGCCATGCAGAGTATGAACGGTTCGGTAATAAAGCCTGGCGAGGTATTCTCTTTCAACGGTAAAACAGGCAACAGCAACCTTCCCGAAAACGGTTACTATTCCGCAGGCGTTATTGTTAACGGAGCTTCTGCAGACGGTATCGGCGGCGGTATCTGTCAGGCAGCAACAACTATTTACAACGCCGCTATCCGTGCGGGTATGACAGTTGTTGAACGTGAGCCGCACACATGGCCTTCGGTTTACGTTCCGGTAGGAATTGATTCGGCGATCGACTACGGAGCTATCGACATGAAATTCCGAAACGATACCGATCACGAGGTGTATCTGATCTGTTATATGGACGGTGCCGTTCTGAATGCTTTCATTTACGGCTACAAGCCCTCCGACTTTGACGAGATCCTCGTTTCCACCTGGTTCACGGGATCAACGGGCATAGGATTCGGCGCAAGCGCCAACCGTAATTACTACAAAAACGGAAAGAAAGTTAAAACCGAGGATCTTCCCGATTCGTTCTACAGCAACGGCGGCGGTTCAAGCTATGCGATCGAAGAGCAATTGTCAAATTACGTTTTTGAAAAGGTCTACAACAACAGACAAATTTCAAATATTGTAAAGAAAGCGGAAGAAGAAGCAAACACCAAAACAACAAAGGAAGTTTCTTCCGATTCGGACAAAAAAGAAGATAAAAGCACCGACGCCGATTCCGATTCGGACACAGCAAGCGACAGCACGGCAACAAACGACGCTGCGTCATTTGAATCCGCCGAAACCCAAGCTGCCGATGCGCTTTACACCGAAGAATTATCAGGCATCGAAGAAGAAACCGCTGCGCCAACTGTTACGCAAGAGCTTGTCACAGAAGAACAGCAAACGGTAACCGAAGATGACATCGACCAAACGGAACTCGCCGAACCTCTTGAAGACGACGACCCGACATCACTTGAATGATATTAAGGAACCACTGATTAACTCACGCCCTATGGGCTTGGCACTCATCTTGCTTGACTTTTTCGTCAAATTGCACTCAAATCGTTTGAAATACGTCAGTATTCCTGCACGATTTTCATGCGATTTGCCTGAAAAAATTCTACGCAATATGAGCACCAGATTTAATCAGTGCTTCCTTAAAAACCCGACTCGGATTATATTAACGAGCCGGGTTTTTTATGCAAAAAAGGAAAAGCCGCCGCATATACGACGGTTTTTCTTTTTTGAAAGAAGGATATTATCTATGAAAAAAATTAATTCGTACTCTTTGTTAATATAAATCGCT
>CACYDY010000039.1 GCA_902773245.1 uncultured Ruminococcus sp. | reverse complement strand
CGGCAGACGAAATACGCACACCTACTTTTTGAGTTAGGTGACTTTACCGCCTGCGTCAGAATTTGTCCCTAAGGAGAGGTCAACGAAGCTTTGAGGACAGAGCCGTATTTTCAATAGGAACATACAGCGTTGACTGACCCGAGAAAACAGGTGAAAGAATATAGTACATAGTCGGAGATCCGGCAAATTTTTCTTTACGGATATCGACAAGCTTGCAGACGCCGCTGCTGCCGTAAACCAGAATTTCGTTAAGCTCGTACATTTTGATAACCTCGTTTCTTTCTGCGGATAACGATTGCCGAAAGCGCATTCTTCTTTGGGAACGCTTTGGCAAAGCCGTGGAAAGATTTCCAAGCTGTTACATTTGTAAAAAGGTTTTAACACTATTTACGCAGTCACTGTCACCCGATGATTTGTGCAGTTTAAAAAATATGAGTAAATATGCATACTCGGGCAGCTATAGCCGAAAAAACACAGCTCCCGGATACACTTTAATTATAACAGAATTTTAAAACTTTCGTTATAGTTATTTTTTACAAAGTTTGATATGTAAAATTGTTGAGATTTTTTGAAAAACTTTTCTTGACATTTAGTGAAAAATGTGGTAACATATTTGTAGTTAATGTTAGCGATTAAATGTCGCACACGTTCTGTCAATATCACATCTTACTCAGCAGATTTAGCGTAGGTCTTTTGGCTTACGCTTTTTGCTTTTGTAATATTATTAACGAAGGTGTAATCATTCGTGATTATTAAATATAGGGGAGAATTAAAAATATGGTAATTTTTCATACCGATCTGGATAATACAATAATATATTCTTACAAGCACGACATAGGCGAAAATAAGATATGCTCCGAAATTTATCAGGGCAGAGAGATCTCGTTTATCACTAAAAAAACAGCCGAGCTTTTGAAAAAGGTCAACGAAAAGGTTCTTCTCGTTCCAACAACTACAAGAACACTCGAACAGTACAACAGAATAGATCTCGGATTTGGCGTGCCCAAATATGCGCTTGTGTGCAACGGAGGGGTGCTTTTAAAAAACGGGATCGAGGACGAGAATTGGTACAAGACATCTTTTGAAATGGTTAGCGACTGTCAGAATCAGCTTGATCTTGCGGAGAAAATTCTTGAAAAAGATGAAAACCGTGATTTTGAAATAAGAAATATCAGGAAGCTTTTTGTTTTTACAAAGAGCAGCGAGCCGATTTTGTCGGTTGAGAATCTGAAAAAAAATCTGGACGCCGATATGGTCGATGTTTTCAACAACGGCGTTAAGGTGTATGTAGTTCCAAAAAAATTGAGCAAGGGAGTCGCTGTTGAAAGATTCAGAAATATGCTGTCACCGGAGATAGTTGCGGCGGCAGGCGACAGCGAATTTGATATTTCCATGCTGAATGCCGCAGATACTGCGATAGCGCCGAAAGAGCTTTATGAGATGGGTGTTCTCGGCGATAAAGCCGTTTGCTTTGAAGATGACGGCGTGTTTTCCGATTTTGTTCTTGAAAAGGTTTTGGAAATCGGATCAATGCGAGCAGTAGTAGTTTAATATTTCTTCAAAAGTATTTCCCTGAGCTGCCATAAGATGCGCCGCAGGTGGAGTGATACCGCCTGATGTGTCGGAAAGATCAGCAGCCCCAAAAAGTATATTATACGGATTGGCGGTTTGACGCAGTTTATTTTTGTCGGATGAGGGAAGAAAACTCAGATCAATGTCCTTTGGGCGCTGCCCGTCGGTTATTATCACATAAAAAACGCTGTCGCAGCAATCGCAGAACTTTTTGAAGCTGTTTTGAAATTTCTGTTTGAGTTCGTTTTCGTTAAGAAAAACGGATTTGTCCGAAGTGTCGATTTTTAGTGTGTTATTCTCACTCTCAAAGCAAGCCTTTGTGTGAACCGCTGCGGCTGTTGCTTTAACCTCGGCTTCTTCGAAATCATCGCAGACTGCTGCGCCTGTGACAGAGCGTATAAATGTTTTTGCGGGAAGCGTTTTTGTTTGACCCGAGTCGATAAATGTGATGTTTTCCGATATTGCGGCGCTGCTGTTTTGGGATATGTGAAATTTTTCTTCGGATACATTCTTTGATTCTATATCGAAAAATCGGTGATTTGTGATCTCGAATGCCGCAGCGGGAATAAGCGACATTATGACCAGCAAACCCAGAAGTATGCGTAATGTTTTTTTCATTTGTTTGTCCCTTTCTTTTCGGAATTTTGCGCTTTTTTTACAGCAACTATTAAAAGAAAATTTAAAAAAATTCTATTGACATAATTTGTGAATTGTTATAATATTATATGCGGTAGACTATGATTTTTTAGATTTCGAGTTTTGAGATTAATTGCTGTACTATATTTATATTTAAGCAGATCAAATTTATAACCGTTATATTTTGTGTGTGATTTCACTTGAAAGGACGATTTTTTATGAAAGTAAAAGTAAGTTGGGTGGCATTTGTGCCGTTGACGGTTGGCGCAATATTGCTGCATATTTATCATTTGATTTTTTTGGGCGGTGAAGACATAACCCAACCGCTTTTCGGCGAATATTCGCTGCTGATGACTAAAAAAACCGAACCTGAAATTATTGTGCTTCTGGCAGCTGTGCTGTTTGTGTTTGTATTGTTTTTTAGTCTTATTGACAGAAAAACCGCGCCTGTTTGTGAAATTGACGGTTCGCCGCTGAGCGGTATTTTTTTGATACTTTCGGGACTGCTGTTGGGAGTCGAAAGCTCCGTTGGTCTGATGACGGGAGCTTATGAAGGCTCGTGGCTTGTTCAGGCGCTGGGAATCGCAGCGGCTTTGCTGTTTGCTGTCATCGGAATGGGAATGCTCGTTGGGTTCAATATCTCAAAGAAAATTCGCGGATTTATGATAGTGCCGACATTTTGGTCTGCCGTGACGATGGTCAATGTTTTTATAAGCCACAGAAAAGAAGCTCCGTCCTTCTCATTTTTTGACGTTTTTGCATGGGTGTTCCTGACATTGTTCCTGTTTGAAAATTCAATGGTTCTTTCGGGAATAGATATCAAGAATCCCGTTAAATCAAGCTTTGTATACGGAATGCCGTGCGTGCTGTTTTCGATCGTCTATGTTATTTCGGAGATCAGAGCAAGCATGATCGAAAACGGCGGATTTCAAGTGACTTCTTTGCTGAATGTTCTCTATGTAGGAACTCTTGGAGTTTATGCATTCTTTATACTTACAAGAATTTCATCTGAAATGCTTACAAAAGAAGAAGCTGCCGAATTGTTGGAGGATTATGACTCCGACAGCGAAGATTATGACGAAGACGACGAAGAAGCTGCTCCCGAAGCG
>CACYDY010000038.1 GCA_902773245.1 uncultured Ruminococcus sp. | reverse complement strand
TGATGACATATTCGGACGATAGCCCGCCGACGAATTTTGATCCGAGTTGTAATAATTCTGTTCCGGGGCGTTGTGTTTTTGCGGTGTCGGTTGGGGTGCAAATGAGGTTCTTGCCGGTCTGGGGGGAACTACTACTCTGCTCTGCGGTGTCGGCTGTGGTACAGACGAGGTTCTTGCCGGTCTTGGGGGAATTACTACTCTGCTCTGCGGTGTCGGCTGTGGTGCAGACGAGGTTCTTGCCGGTCTTTGGGGGATTACTACTCTGCTCTGCGGTGTCGGCTGGGGCGCAGACGAGGTTCTTGTCGGTATTGTTGTATTTGTACCTGCGTTTTGAATAGTCTGACGACGCGCAGACGAGGTTTGTCCGTCCGGTATGATTCTTGCGCCGCCGGTCCGATATCGGGGTTGGTAAGCCGTATTCATAACGGTACGTGTAAAATCGGGAATTTTGGAATTTCCCAAATGTCCCAAAACGGTTACCGAGGAAAGCTCAAGCCTTCTCAGTCCGATGTCAAGATCTTCTTTTCCGTTGAGTATCAAAACGTTTGCCCCCAACAATGCAAGCATATAGTAAAACAGATATTCCTGAAGCTTGTCGGCATTTATGCCCACGATTTTTGCATTGGGGTCTTTTGATCGAATAATATCAGACGCTGTTTCGTCATACCAAAACATCAGCTTCATGATAAAATTCTTCTCAATAGATGCGGAAACATTCCCCTTCGCCGACCGAAAAAGCTTAGTCACCTCGGACATCGCCGTACAAAACTCTTCTCCGAACTCATCTTTGGCAGCGTTCATGTAAACAATATATTTGCCACCATATGCAGCCGCTTCGTCGGGAGTCATAGCGGGCAGCGACGATATTCTGTTGTAGATCTTCATGTTTGCGCGCTTATCCATATTTTTTATATCATCAATGTAAGTATTATTTTCACCGATCAGGCACACAAACACATTTTTATTATTTTCCGCTTTATAACCTGAAAATTCATTGATATTTTTTATTTTTTGTGAATTTTTCAGCATTAAGCTTTTGTCAACCATCAAATCCGCCACCTTCAACGAAAATTTAAAAAGAATCTTTTGAAAATTCGATTATTTTTTACAAACCAATTCTACCACAAATATAAAAAAATATCTACCAATTTCTAAGAATTTATGGTATAATTTGTTTTGCTGCATATCTCACAAACAGCTTTGATGCACACATCAGCTGTTTTGTCCATTGATTTTTGATAAATGCCGAACAAAAGGGTTTTCGTTATTTTTATAAAAAGCGCAATTTTAATTAATAAATTAATAATGCTGATTTTTGTATCTTATCTGATAAAATGTAGTAACACATCGAAGGTATAGTGAAAACCACCCGAAGCATATGAAATTTGTATTACAAAATATGATTGAACAGGAGATTAGAATACAATATGAAGGACGATATTATCTACTACAGTGTCGGCGCTTTGCTGTACTGTCCCGCAAACAAAGAGAGCATTGTGCGTTCCGTTACCAACGAAAAGCTTGGAACCCACTACTCGTTGGCACTTTGTCTTGAAGACACTATCGCCGATAACTTTGTTGAGCAGGCAGAAAAAATTATGACAGAATCTTTAAAGAAGCTTCACATCAACACAACGGAAAAGGAATTTTTTGTCCCAAAAATTTTTATCAGAGTAAGAGAAAGCCGCCAGATCGGGAGAATAATGGATAATCTCGAGTCGGCTCAGGAGCTTGTCACCGGGTTTATCATTCCGAAATTCACACCCGAATCAGCCGATGAGTACATAGATGAGATCTTGAAAATCAACAATAAATACAACAGAAAAATCTACATGATGCCCATTCTCGAAAGTCAGACCATGATAGACCTGAGAACCCGATACGATGTTCTTTACGCAATAAAAGACAAACTCAAAAGAATAGAACCCCTTGTGCTGAACATCAGAGTAGGCGGCAACGACCTGTGCAAGCAGTTCGGATTCAGACGCCACAGCAACGAATCTATTCATGACATAAAGCCTGTTTCCGATATTTTCAGCGATATTGTGACCGTGTTCGGGCTTGACTATGTAATATCGGGACCGGTGTGGGAGTATTTCAACGG
>CACYDY010000037.1 GCA_902773245.1 uncultured Ruminococcus sp. | reverse complement strand
TTTATAAATGATAAAAAAATCAATTAGCGGTCGGGATCCAAGGGCAGCCAAATGGTGAACGATACGATTTTTTGGGGGAGAAATAATAATGTATTTAAGACCGTATAAGAAAGCCGACGCTGAAACCATACTCTCCTGGTGTGAGGACGAAACTGTTTTCAGGAAGTGGACGTCTGACAGATACGACTCGTATCCTATTACACAAGATGACATGAATTACAAATACTTCGACTGCAACGGCGACTGTGAAGAGCAGGATAATTTTTACCCCATGACGGCTTGCGACGACAGCGGCATAGTCGGACATTTTATTTTGAGGTATGTTGAGGGTAATCACAGAAAATTGAGAATCGGTTTTGTAATCGTTGATAATAAAAAAAGAGGTCGTGGTTACGGAACGAAAATGATACGTCTTGCTGTTGATTATGCTTTCAGGATCGCAGGAGCAGAGCTTGTGACGATCGGGGTGTTTGAAAATAACAGGTCAGCATATTATTGTTACAAGTCGGCAGGCTTTAAAGAGGTTTGCAGCGGAAAAAAAGAGGTTTGCGAGCTTTTTGGTGAAAAGTGGAGTATTGTAGAGCTTGAATACCATAAGAGAGAGTATCTTTTGACGGATTAATATATTTAAGGAACCAATTTCCATAGCTGAAGAAAGTATGGTATTCGAATGCAGGGAATATATGTGACGTCAACAATCTAAAACAGAACCCATTAGGATCGACAGACAAAAGTGATTAAATCGTGCATAGTGTTTATAGATCTGCTAAATACAAAGTAAATTGAAGAAGAGGAATAGAACAAATGGCAAGAAAAAAAATACCCGAGTATGACAACGAAAGTATAGTTTCGCTCAAGGGCGCCGACAGAGTCAGAAAAAGACCTGCCGTTATTTTCGGCTCGGACGGACTTGAGGGCTGTGAGCATTCGTTTTTTGAGATACTTTCAAACTCTATCGACGAAGCGAGAGAGGGCTATGGAAAGTCTATCACCGTGACATACTATTCGGATAAATCAATAGAGGTAGAAGACCACGGCAGAGGTATTCCCGTAGACTTTAACAACGGTGAACAAAAGTATAATTGGGAGCTTGTGTTCTGTGAGCTTTATGCAGGCGGAAAATATAACAACAGCGAGGGTGAAAATTATGAATATTCACTCGGTCTTAACGGTCTTGGACTTTGTTCGACGCAGTATTCTTCGGAGTTCATGGACGTTGATATAAGACGTGACAAAAAAAGATATACTCTCCGTTTCGAAAAAGGAGAAAATGTCGGCGGTCTGAAAAAGACCTCCTACGACAAAAAGGATACGGGTACAAAAATCCGCTGGCGACCCGATCTGGACGTTTTTACCGATATTGATATTCCTGTTGAATATTTTACCGATATTATCCGCCGTCAGGCAATAGTTAACGCAGGCATAAAGTTTATTTTCCGTGTTCAGAACGGCAAGGGCTTCGATACCAGGGAGTTTGTTTATGATAACGGTATTGTCGATCATGTCAAAGAAATCGTCGGCGACGACGGCTTGACAACGGTTCAGTCGTGGCAGGCTGAAAGAATGGTTCGTGACAGAGCCGACAAACCCGAATATAAAGCTAAAATGAACATTGCAGTCGCTTTTTCAAACAAGGTCAAAGCCCAGGAATTTTACCACAATTCCAGTTGGCTTGAGCATGGGGGCGCTCACGAAGTTGCAGTGAAAAACGCTTTTGTTTATCAGATAGATTCCTATCTGAAACAAAACGGAAAATACAACAAAAGCGAAAGCAAAATAAAATTCAACGATGTCGAGGAATGCCTTGTGGTGGTAATATCATCGTTTTCGAGCGTAACATCTTATGAAAATCAAACCAAAAAGGCGATCAACAACAAAGGCATACAAGATGCTTTGGTAGAAGTTCTCCGCCACCAGCTTGAAATTTATTTTATAGAAAATCCGATCGAGGCTGAAAGAGTAGCCGGTCAGGTTCTTATCAACAAAAGAAGCCGTGAAAAAGCAGAGAAAACAAGACTCGACATTAAAAAAACACTCTCAAGCAATATGGATATGACAAGCCGTGTCGCTAAATTCGTTGACTGCCGAAGCAAGGATACTTCGCAAAGAGAGCTGTTCATAGTAGAGGGAGATTCGGCGCTCGGCGCGTGCAAACAGGCTCGCAATCCCGATTTTCAGGCTATCATGCCGATCAGGGGAAAAATTCTCAACTGCCTGAAAGCCGATTATGACAAGATCTTCAAAAGTGAGATAATAACCGATCTGCTCAAGGTTTTGGGCTGCGGAGTGGAAACTACATCAAAATCCAACAAGAATCTTTCGCTTTTTGATATTAATCTTCTGCGGTGGAATAAAATTATTCTTTGCACCGACGCCGACGTTGACGGCTTTCAGATAAGAACGCTTTTGCTGACAATGCTTTATCGTCTGACTCCGACACTGATAAAAGAGGGAAAGGTTTTCATAGCAGAATCACCGCTTTATGAAATTACTACAAAAAATCAAATTTATTTTGCTTACACCGAACAGGAAAAGGAAGAATACCTTAAAGAAATAGGCAAAGAAAAGTTTACCGTTCAGCGATCAAAAGGTTTGGGTGAGAATGAACCCGATATGATGAACCTCACGACAATGAACCCAAAAACTCGCAGACTGATAAAAATTATGCCCGATGACGCCGAGAAAACCGCCGAAATTTTTGATATTCTTCTCGGTGATAATCTCAGCGGACGTAAGGACTATATAGTAAAATACGGCGCAGATTACATCGACAACCTTGACGTAAGCTAATGAATGGGGGATAGATTTATGGCAAGAAAAAAAAGAGAAAAGTCGACCCCGGCTCAGCCTGAAATCAAAGGTGTGATCAAGGGTGCGGGTGACGTTGTAAATCAGGAGATCGTCAGCACGATCAAGGAAAATTATATGCCGTATGCGATGAGCGTTATTCTTTCGAGAGCTATTCCCGAGATAGACGGATTTAAACCCTCTCACAGAAAGCTTCTTTATACAATGTATAAAATGGGGCTTCTCGGTTCGACCAGAACAAAATCTGCAAATATAGTTGGTCAAACCATGAAGCTGAATCCCCACGGCGACAGCGCAATATACGACACTATGGTAAGACTCAGCCGGGGATACGAAGCGCTGCTCCACCCTTACGTTGACAGCAAGGGTAATTTCGGAAAGTTTTACAGCCGTGACATGGCGTGGGCAGCTTCGAGATACACCGAGGCTAAGCTTGATCCGATCTCTAACGAGCTTTTTAAGGATATTGACAAAGACACCGTCGACTTTGTGGATAACTACGACAACACACTCAAAGAACCTACATTGCTTCCGGCAACCTTTCCGTCGGTGCTTGTCAACGCAAACACAGGCATTGCAGTCGGAATGGCAAGCTCCATTTGTTCGTTTAATTTAAGGGAGCTTTGCGAAACTACGATCGGGATCATCAAAGACAAAAATCATGACGTTATGTCAACTCTTCCTGCGCCTGATTTTATCGGCGGCGGTCAGATAATTTATGATTTAAATGTTCTGAGAAGTATTTATGAAACGGGACGAGGAAGCTTTAAGGTCAGGGGTACATATAAATACGACAGCTCCTACAACTGTATTGATATTTTGAGTATTCCCCCGACAACAACGGTTGAAGCGATAATCGAGAAGATCATCGAAATCGTAAAAAGCGGAAAAATCAAGGAAATATCCGATGTCCGTGATGAAACGGGTATTGACGGTCTGAAAATAACGATCGATCTGAAAAGAAATGTCGACCCCGATGTCCTGATGCAGAAGCTCTACAAAATGACGCCGCTCGAAGATTCTTTCGCCTGCAACTTCAATGTGCTGATAGGCGGTGTTCCCATGGTTTTGGGAGTGAAGCCGCTGCTTGAAGAGTGGATAGCATTCAGAGTTGAATGTGTCCGCAGAAGAACGGCGTATGATCTTGAAAAAAAGCAAAGCAAAATGCACCTTTTGAAAGGTCTTGAAAAAATACTTCTCGACATTGACAAGGCGATAAAAATAGTTCGTGAAACCGCCGAAGAAACAGAGGTTGTGCCGAATCTTATGATAGGCTTCGGTATTGACGAGGTTCAGGCGGAATACGTGGCTGAGATCAAGCTGCGTCATCTGAACAGAGAATACATTCTGAAACGTACCAAGGAGATCGAAGATCTCGAAAAGGAGATCAATGATCTGAAGGCTATTCTTGCAAGCAAGGTCAAGGTCAAGAATATTATAGTTTCCGAGTTGAAAGACGCTGCAAAGAAATACGGAAAAGACAGGGTTACATCTTTGATTGATCCCGAAGAGATAAAGGACGTTGAGATAACTCCCGAAATACCCGACTACAACGTACATTTGTACTTCACAAAAGAGGGCTACTTCAAAAAGATAACGCCCCAGTCACTGCGAATGAGCGGCGAACAAAAGCTCAAAGAGGGCGACAGCATTTATCAAAGCTATGAATCCACAAATACAGCCGACCTGTTGTTTTTCACGAACAAGTGTCAGGTTTACAAATCGAAAGCGGCAGATTTTCCCGACACAAAAGCGAGCGTTTTGGGAGAATTTGTAGCGGCAAAGCTTGGCATGGACGAAGAGGAAGTTCCTGTTTCGATGATAGTTACCAAGGACTATGACGGCTTTATGCTTTTTGGATTTGAAAACGGAAAGCTGGCAAAGGTTCCGCTCAGCGCTTACGCAACGAAAACGAACAGAAAAAAGCTTGCCAACGCTTACGGCGACAAGTCACCGCTTGCGGACATACTTTTCCTGGCTGAGGATTGCGACATTGTCATGACGTCAACGTCGGGCAGAATGCTTCTTTTGCATTCGGGGGCTATTCCGATGAAAACAACGAGAAATACTCAGGGTGTTGCGGCTATGAGGCTGAAAAAGGGTCATGTTCTGATGAAGCTTGAAAAATACGAAGAAGGAAAATTTGTAAACCCCAAGCGTTATCGTTCCAAGACGCTGCCGACTCTCGGAGCGCTGCCGTCGGGCGAAGAGGCTGAAAATCTCCAGCTCAAGTTAGAGGTTTGATATTTTACACGAAATTTAAAAGATTTAGCATATAAAGTTTTGATCAGACTTTTTATCTTAAGTTGTGAACGGTGATTTTATTAGCATTTCAGCGGCTTGGCAACAGATTATGAAAGATGACCTCAAGGATAATGATTTGTTTTTTGAATGAATTAAAGAACCCCCTTTTACAGTGAAAGGGGGTTCGATGCTTTATCGTTCGGCGAGAAGCTTGTTAAGTTCTTCCATAAATGTATTGATATCCTTGAACTGTCTGTAGACCGACGCAAACCTTACGTAAGAAACCTCGTCAACAATTCTGAGAGAATCCATTGCAAGCTCGCCTATCTTTTTTGAGGATACCTCACGCTCCAAAGTGTTTTGGAGCTTAGTTTCAATATCTTTTGCAATGCCCTCAACGGTTTCTATCGGAACGGGACGTTTTTCACACGCCTTGAGCAGTCCTTTGATAAGCTTTGATCTGTCAAAAGGTTCACGTGTCTTGTCGCTTTTGACAACAATGATAGGGATATTTTCGATAGTTTCATGTGTGGTGAAACGTTTGCCGCAGTGGGTGCATTCTCTTCTGCGTCTGATCCTCGCGCCGTCATCGGCAGAACGGGAGTCGATAACCTTGCTGTCTTCATAAGAACAATACGGACATTTCATAATGTTCCCTCCCAATATTTTTTAGTTATGTAAAGCCAAGATCGCACAATTCAATTAAGTCAAAGATTTTAATATATTTATATTACTATATTTCTTAAAATTTTTCAATAATTGTTACAAAAATAAAACCGTAGTCTTTAAAAATTGTAAGACTACGGTTTGTTTTATTATTCGCCGCCGTCAAGTGTTCCCTGACTTTCGGCTTTCAGATAAGCATTGATAAATCCGTCGATCTCACCGTCCATAACGGCTTGAATATTAGCGGATTCGAATTTTGTTCTGTGATCCTTTGCAAGTGTGTATGGCATGAAAACATAGGAACGGATCTGGCTTCCCCAAGAAATCTCTTTTTGAACGCCCTTAATATCCTCAATTTTTTCGAGGTGCTCTTTCTCCTTGATCTCAACGAGCTTGGAGATAAGCATTTGCATTGCAATTTCTCTGTTTTGGAATTGGTTTCGTTCAACCTGGGACGCAACAACGATACCCGTCGGGATATGCGTAAGACGAACGGCAGATGAAGTCTTGTTGACCTTCTGTCCGCCGGCGCCGCTTGAACGGTAAACGTCCATTTTGATATCCTCTGCCGGAATGGTAATGCTTGTGTTTTTCTCGATCTCCGGCATTACCTCAAGCGAAGCAAAGGAGGTCTGTCTGCGGCCGGAGCTGTCGAACGGAGAAATTCTGACAAGTCTGTGAACGCCGGCTTCGCTTTTCAGATATCCGTAAGCGTTTTCACCCTCGACAAGGATAACGGCGCTTTTAAGACCTGCCGTATCTCCGTCCAGGTAGTCGATGGTTTTGACCTTAAAGTTATGTCTTTCAGCCCAGCGTCCATACATTCTGTAAAGCATTTCTGCCCAGTCCTGCGCCTCTGTTCCGCCGCTTCCTGCGTGGAAAGTGAGGATAGCATTATTTTTGTCATATTCTCCGGTGAGAAGAGTAGAAAGTCTTTGAGCTTCAAGATTTGATTTGACCTTTTCATAGTCGGACTGCGCCTCTTCCAGGATAGACTCGTCCTCTTCTTCATTTCCAAGCTCAATCAGAGCAAGAGTGTCCTCATAGTCGCTGACAAGCTGATTGTAGTTGTTGACCTTATTTTTAAGAACGCCGGTTCTTTGAAGAATTTTCTGGGAATTTTCCATATCGTCCCAAAAGCCGGGTTCGGCTGCTTTGTATTCAAGCTGCTCTATTTCGGATTCGCACGCTTTCAGACCGAGAGCGTCCGCAAGATC
>CACYDY010000036.1 GCA_902773245.1 uncultured Ruminococcus sp. | reverse complement strand
GGACTGTTTTAAGAAGAGGGGTGCTTTGCGTGACGAGCACCCTTGAGTTGAGGTTTTAATATACTTTCCTCGCCGCCCCAAGGCGACGCAGCAATTCTAAAGTTAGTGCATATGGGGCACACGCCCGCAGGTAATGCCGCCTTGCATTTTATAACAATGAGTTTGCTTCCGCTCATCGGCTGCCTACTTAAATTATAAACTTAGTTGGCGGACACACGCCCGGAGGTAATGCTGCCTTGCATTTTATAACAATAAGTTTGCTTCCGCTCGGAAACTGCCTACCAAAAATATACACTTAATTTTCGTACACACTCTTTAAGCTTTGGAAAGTGATTAAAAATCTATAAACTATTTTAACCCCCTGCAAAAGGCTTATATCAAATGATCATCACAGACAGATTTTTACAAAATATTCATAAAAATTGTTGTATTTTTTATCAAATAATGTTATAATTATAAAAATTTCCTATTTTTGGGTTTATCTATCTTACTTACGAAAATTATTTTGGCTGTGTTTGCAAAATCGATACACAGTCAGCTTTGAAAGGGTGAAATTTTTAACTATGGAAAAAATCAACAAAGCCAGGGAACTGATCGAAAGCATTAAAAATGAGATTTCTTTACTGTCCGAAAAAATCGATCAGCTAAACAGCATGGATCTTAACACAACCTTTATCTCCCCCGATCTGTGTAACAGTACGGCTATGTCTTTGCAGACTATATCGGCTTATCAGGAAAGCCTTATCGAAAATATAGGCGACTATGCCGATTCCGAGCTTTTGGGTATAGCCGACGCCGAATTGGTGATCGGCAAGATGGAGATCATCGAACAAAAGAGATTACTTCTGAAAAAATTCTCATCTGTTCGCACTTCAAATCCAAAGTACGACGAGCTGCTTCAAAAGCTTGCTTTGAATGCGTCCGAAAACGATGAAAACTCGACCGAACGCTTTATTGCGGAAATGCTTGTTTCCGATCTTATTAACAATACAAGCGAAATCGTCAAAAACGAACAAGTCGAAAATTCCGAATACTACAAGCTTGCATTCGCTTTCAACCGAAAAGAGCTGTACATCACAACCCCCGAAACCGACAACGAGAGCGAGCCTGACGGCGACCATGAATCAGCTCCGACAAGCTCCGACGAGCAGCCTCCCCCCGCCCCCGACGTATCTTCCGATACTGCCTCGCCTGCCGAGCCGGATACAGACAACATAGCTGTTAGTTCTCAATACGAACAGGGGTCGGAAACCATTCTTGACATTGATCTCTCCCGCCCCGAGGATTTTGCCGACTCATCCTCCGAGTTCGATAATTACAGCGATCAAACATATGAAGGACTGACCCTGAGCAAGCTTGACGAATCATCGGATATTGAAGATATTATTAAAAACAACCGAGATATTTTCGAAGAAAATCCCGATGAACTCGTTTTGAATATTGACCGCTCCGACGACGCCGATAAAAAAATCAGCATATCGGAAGCACTCAATCTGCTTGCCCCAAAGAGAGGAAAACAGCGTTCGGCCAATATTTTTTACTGGACTATCCTCACCGAACTGCTCAGACACGGCCCCCAGCCACACGAAACTCTCAGCGAGCTTTCCGATATTCTCTCCAAAGCGATAGGCAGTATAAACATGGATATTCATATTGAAAAGCTCTACTCAAAGGGTGTGCTTTCAAAAATACATTTTGACTCGAGCCTTCTTTATTACTTCACCGAAAAGGGGCTTAAAATCAATCACAACGACAAGATCATTTCCAATTTCTACTGTTTCTCATCTCTGAGGTCGAAGCCCGTTTTTGACAAAAGAGAATGCAAAACGATATTCCCCGTTACAAGCTTCTCGCTTTGCTCTGCGGTCATGATGTCAAAATTTGCAAAGAAATTCGATCATGACGATGTTATCGGTCACTCGGATAATTCCGTTGAAGGTCTTTCGTCAAGAATTTTTGAATCTGACGAAAAAAAGAATTGCTGTCTTGCTTTTGTTACGGACAATTCGCTAAAGCTCGGAGAGCTTTATGAGTTTCTTAAAACTCATTCGGAAGCATTTGAGCTGCCCGATAAATTCGTGATCGGTTCATACACACCAAAGCAGGCAGCGGTTGTTTTGGACGTTGTCAAATCAGCTCTCGGAAGCACGCTTGACAACACCAAATTTATTTTGTATTCCTACAAAAACGACGAGTATTACGATCCCGATCTGACAAAGTATACCGACTCCGACGACTCCGACGCTGAAAATGACGACATTGAAAACGACAGCTTCGACGAATCCGAAGCAATTGACTCCGATGACGAAGATATCATTGACACCAATGCTGATGACGAAGAAGACGACATCATAGTTGATGATCTCGACGACGATATCGATGATCCTGCCGACAATGACGCATCAGGCGAGGATTTTTTTAACGGTGACTCCGTTATGCCGTACGACGATCCCGATGACAGCGAGGATCTGTTTGACGGCACTTTCGATGTTGTTATAGACGATCTCGACGACGACTTTCTCAACGACGACAAAGAAAACATTCTGGAGAAAAACGAAAACAAAAATGAGTTTTCCTTTACAAAGGTAAACCGAAATTATAATTTCACAAAGGACGAAGTCGAAACCGTCACGGCACAGATGATACTCAGCGGAAAAGCCTATTGTGCGCTGTCATATTTGAAGGTAGTTTCCGAGTACGACTCCGATTTTGAAACATTCTACAAGCTCGTTTCCTACGCATATGACAATCCCATAGAAAAGCTTCGCTACTCCTCGGAAAACCTGCTTGCTCTGGCGACCGACATAAGCTTTGACGGGTTCTCGAAATTCCTCTTCTGCGCTGCCGCCCTGAGAAATCTGTTCTATAACGACAGCCAGTTCGATCACAATATCAACTCGATAACGGCGCTGCTCACGGACGATGAGCTGACCGAGATCGGAGGACTTGCGGAAGACTTCGGAAGCTTCAAGAAAAAATATCACAAGGGTATAGATATTTTCAGCGACTACAAACGTAAGGAACAGCTTTCCACCGAGGAAAGAATAAAAACAGTCTGCCGCACGGCTCGAGAGCATTATAACACATACGTTTTGACTCCTTTCGTAGACAACTCCGTCAAACGCTATGAGCTTACTGTCAGAGATATTTTCAACAAGGACGAATACCTGGCTGCGGCGCTTTCCTTCGTTAAAGACGACCAACGTGATCAGATTGATTTTGTAACCGACTTTGTAAAGGACTTCCTTAAATCGGGTTCGGAAATACGTGAAGAGAATATCCGAAATAAGTTCATTGATAATCTCATAAACGAGGTCTGGGAAAGAAATGCCACTCACAAAAGACGCTACCACACTTCCGATCTTATGTCGGACAAAAGAAGAAATCTTTTTAACAAAATATTAAACTCGCTTCGTGATATGATCAACTGGATCATTCTCATCAACGAAAGCTCTCCGACGCAAAATCTGCTGAGCGAAACAAACAAAAAGGAGCTTATCCTGAAAATTAACAGCGCGTCCGCCGCTTACGCAGGAAAATCCCACGACTCAAAGGTAATCGCAGCGGCGTCGTACCGCTGCATCTGTGATGTTCTGCACAATCTCCGTTCCAGGCTTGACGGCTCGTTCAATAATTATCTGTCACGAAATTACTTCTTCATAGACTTCCTCAAGCCCGAGAACATTCTTATCCCTCTTGACGAGGACACCCTGCTCCCCGTTCTGAACGATTATTGCCCCAACGTCGAACAGCTTGGCATTATCAACAGACTGCGGGAACACTCAAAGTTGGATATCTCCGACAGCTTTGGCTGCTCATTCAAGGGCGAGTCGCAATGCGACCTCTCTTTGCTGAGGATCATTTGCAGATACCTCACCGACAAGGGCGAGCCTTCCCCGGAGCTTGAAGAAACTCTTTCATATCTCAGCAGTCACCTAAACAACATTACAGCCCGCTTTGAGAAAAACAACGAAAACTTTATCGGCGATCTCGAACTGTTCCAGAGCTTCGGAAAGTTTGAAACATTTGAATCAACGGATTACAAAGAAACTATTATCGATCAAACTCAGGATATTTACAAATATTCAAAAAATTCACAGAATTACGGCTTTTACGTAAGGGCGACCGAAACTGTCAAGAATAAGATCGAACAGGATGCGCTGATTCAAGGAGAACGTATCAAAAAGCTTCTTGAAGAGGTTGTCGCAGTCAAAAACAACAGGGATCCCGACTCGGAAACTCAAAAAGAGATCGACAGCGCTATCGAAAAAATCAACGGCTACATTGATATTCAGAACTACACCGCCGCCGAGGATCTTATCAACCGAATAAAGAACAATGACATGAACGAATCGCTCTCGGAAAGCTACTCCGACGCTCTCAACGATTTTATTTATGAGTACAGCGGAGTGTACCGTCTTTGCAGCGGCGGAAACGTGTCGTTCAAGAGCAATTCCGAAAACAGCAATATCAAAAGATATCTTCAGACAAGAAACAAAGCTCCGAAGGATTTCAGAGGCGGCGCCGCTCTTCTTGATTCGTGGCCTATGAGCAGCCCTGACGAAAGAAAAATCACCACACTTCTCTCTCTTTTGGGTCTTAACTGCAAAGTAACAAAGATTTACAAGGATTACTTCGACTGCGTTCTGACAAAAAGCGAAAGCGACTCCTCCTACAACGCTGCGGTAAACTATCCTCATATTTTTGCTCCGTTCGGTTCTTTTGCGCACAAAAGCTCACATTCCTTCAGAGTTGCGTGCTTCTTCGGCGACAATCAAAGCGCAAGACTTATCAAGGAGATCGACAACCTGAGCAAACAGGAGAAGGACACTATTCTCCTGGTAAATCATGCCTATCAGCTTGAGGACAGAAAAAAGCTCGCTCAGCTCATCAGACGCCGCCACTACCCCCATATTTATATGCCTGTTGACAAGGTTGCAATAACCTATATTGCAGGTCACTATGAAAGCACGACCGGTCAGGCTACGGCGGTTCTGTCAAAGCTGATGAATATCTGTATGCCGTTCTCCTACTATCAGCCTTACGTTATCGAATCTTCGGGTGAAATGCCGCCCGAGATCTTTATCGGCAGAGTCGACGAGCTGAATGCGATCAAATCCCCGAACGGCGTTCAGCTGCTCTACGGAGGCAGACAGCTCGGAAAATCCGCTCTTCTAAAAAAAGCAAAGGAAGATATAAACTCAAAAAGAGGTCAGAAAGCCGTTTATGTAGACGTCAGAAAGCTCGGTGTGCCTGACGCTGCCGTTCGTGTTTCTCGGGAGCTTTTTCTTAAAGGCGTTCTCGATCGTGACAGCGTAACAGATAGCTGGAGCGCTCTCGCAGACTCTCTGAAGGTAGCCATTCACGATCAAGACATATCCTATCTTCTCCTGCTGATCGACGAGGGCGACATATTTATCAAGGACTGCGCAAACTACGACTACCGTCCGCTTGAAAATCTCGAATACGTTATGAACGACGGACGATTCAAGTTTGTGATCGCAGGTCTTCACAATATCCTGCGATTCTACAACCTCAGCACCGGACAAAATAACAAAAGTCATGGACAAAACTCGGTCATTCCTCATTTCAAATCCGCAGAAGTGAAGCCGTTTAAGTATCGTGAAGCACGAAAGCTTCTGGAATATCCGCTTGCTTCGATAGGAGTATTTTTCGACGAAAACAGCCAGGAAACTCAGGGGCTTATTTCAACCATTCTCGCTACCGCAAACTACTTTCCGAGTCTGATCCAGTTCTACTGCTCAAAGCTTGTGGAAAAGCTAAGAGATACATTCGACAACAATGTTCCGCCGTTCAAGATCACAAAAGAACAGATCAGAGATATTCTCAACGACAGCAACTTTAAAGAGGAGATCAAGGATAAATTTCAGATAACTCTCTATGACGAGGAGGATAACTACTACGAGGCCATCGCCCTTCTTGTGACGTTTATACTTCACGAAAACGGATTCACAAACGGTGTTACTCCCCTGCAGGTTTACGAATACGCAAAGGACTTCTCGATCGGCGTTATCTCAAGCATCGAACCTGACAAGATCCGAGTTCTCATGGAAGAGCTTGTCGTTTTGAATATTTTCAGAAAGTCGGGCGAACACGGTTATATTTTCTCACGTCAGAATTTTCTTCAGCTTATGGGTTCGAGTGAAGAAGTCATCGACAAGCTTGAAAAATATGCCGTAACGGAGGATTGAAATGGTAAGTAACTATATATGGTGGACCACCGTCAGCAACAGCAAAAGATTTCTTTCCGACGCAGTTTCCTCTCTGTTGGATCGGCGTTCGGTGATAATGATCTCCGAGCAGCCGCTGCCCTACGCATCGGATTTTTACGATCATCTCAGCGAAGAAATACGTATAAATGATTCGCAAACCCTGCTTGAATCCATTCCTGCCCGCCTTGCCGACGAATATGCCCTCATAGACGACTTTATGTTCGACCAATACTGTCCTCGGTCGGTCGAATCCGACTATTTTCCCGCACCAAACTATTCGAAAGCAAATTTTCTCGCCCAATACGATAAATTTCAGCTCAACAGACGAATAGTCTATGTCAGCGGCATCAACGATGCCGGCTGCAAAAAATGGGTCGATTTTCTCTCGCGCTACAGCCGCTTCGCAAACGATGACAGCGCCGTTTTCGTCTTTGAGATATCGGGTGTCAGGCACCGTATTTCGGAGATAAAAAACTGCAGCAAGCTGCTTTTTGACGAATATATAACGGAGTATGACCGCTATGTTTATTCGCTTCTTCTGACAGCCGATTCCGACATCAAAAACAGCGAAACTGCCAAGTACATTGCAGAGCTTATCACAAATATATCCGGCAAAAACATAGAGCTTTACTCGTCGCTCGTCAGCGTGTCGGACGAGATCGCCGGTGATCCTTTCGGCGTATGCAGACGATTTGCGGACACCACTCTGACCGAGAGCGATGCGAACGTAATTATATGGAAAACTCAGCTTAAACACGTTTTTCCGCTGATAGAAGCGTACCGGCGAAAAATCGTTGACAAATACAAAAAAACGATAAACAAAGCTCTTCCCTACACGACCCCGTATAATGTCACGATCGAAAATCCTTATGAGCTTGATTTCGGCAATATTGCCGCACTTATCAACGAGAAAAAGCTTAAAGTAAGCGACTGCGAGTTTTCAAGGATAACTCTTTGCAAAGACGTCAGAAACTCTTTGGCGCACTTGAAATGCGCTGACAATGACAGCGTTATGGAGATCTTCAACACTCTGTGCTGACATAGCTTTTGTCTTGAAAATTAAGCGAACG
This sequence comes from uncultured Ruminococcus sp., assembly GCA_902773245.1. GTDB lineage: Bacteria > Bacillota > Clostridia > Oscillospirales > Acutalibacteraceae > RUG592. Next base: position 10,168 of record CACYDY010000036.1, on the reverse strand, counting down.
CTTCGAAAGCTGATCTCCGAAAATAACATCATACAAACAAAAACAGGCATTACAAAAGAGTCTTAGCTTTTGTAATGCCTTAATTTTTCGATTGATATTCGGAATAATAAAAAAGCTCATCTCCCGAAAGCTGTCACACCTTAAGAGTCGATTTTAATTGGGTTGGTAAAATCAATTCCGTCAAAAGTTCTGATAACTTCTTCTCCGGGAAGCTGCGAGCATCTTGCGTATTCAAGCATGATCATAGATCTGATCGCATAGACCGCATTATTATCAAGCTTGTTTACAATACTCTGAGAGCCTTTGCCCAAAAAGGAACTGACATCAAGATTGACGTTTTCGTCACCATCGTTAAAACGTTTGATGATCTCGTTTGGAAAAGCACCCACTGCACGAAGAATTTGGTGTGTCTTGTTGTTGTAATCATAGAACATGATAAGCGCAAGGTATGTACTCCATGACATTTTGCGTGTTTTTCTTTCAATTGCTCCGTAGGTCTGACGTGAAACGCCGATAATGTACGACAGCTCCTCCTGCGAAACCTCCGCCTTGTTTCTGAGCATGATCAATTCCGAACTGAGCGCATCGATGTACTTATCCTTCTCTTTTTCGGTTATGGTCCACTTCGTAAACTTCTCCACCACAATCATCTCCTTACTGTAATATCCCGACACATATTTATATAATCCTTAAAAGAAAAATAATAATGATTATTCTTCTCTATTTTTATTATACAATAAAGAGAAACTCTCGTCAATTCCTATGTGAACAAACACCAAGTATTTTTCACTCTTTTTCGGAAGTTTTAACAGTTTTTTTACAATCCTCCACCCCAAATTTCTCACCGAGAAATCTGTCATAAAATGTATAAAGCTTTTGCGTTCCGTTTTCAAGATGATAGTAATGAATTATGTACGGAAACAGCAGCGAGATCTCAAGAACAAAAAGTATCAGCATGGAAATTGTTTTGAAATACACCATTCCCACCAATGTTACAATAGTTATCAGCGCAAACATATGGGTAACGATCAGGTGGATCAGTCTTTCATGCTGAAAAAAACCTGTCTGCACAAGAAGCTGTGATTTGAGCGCTTCTTTTTCTTCTTTCGTCAGCTTGGACAGATTTTCGGGCTGTGTTTGTTTATCAATGTATTCTATATAATCGCACAATCTTTTATACATATTAAATTCTCCTTTTTTTATCGCAATTATAGGGCAGCTGATGAGTTCCAAGTCCGTAGGGCGTGATGTGATCAGCGGTTCCATAAGTTTGCAGAGCCGTCAGAGTTTTAAAATCTCTCCTCTAAGCTCTGCAAAATTTTGTTATTGTTATCCCTTTGCGTCGTACCACGTCTTTCCGATATTGGACTCCGCTGTCAGCGGAACTTTCAATTCGACTGCATTCTCCATTTCTTCTTTGAGGATCTGCGCAGCCTTTTCGGCTTCCTCGTCGGGAGCTTCGACAATCAGCTCATCATGAACCTGCAAAATAAGACGTGACTTCATATTCTCGGCTTTTAAGCGGTCAAACACTCTGATCATGGCTATTTTTATAATATCGGCTGCCGTTCCCTGGATCGGCATATTTCGGGCAACTCTCTCTCCGAAAGCACGAAGATTTCTGTTGCTCGCCGTAAGCTCGGGAAGATAGCGTCGTCTTCCGAACATTGTACCGACAAAGCCCATGTTCTTTGCTTTTTCAACGATATTCTTCATATATGCGTCTACTCCGCTGTAATGAGCCAAATACGCTTTGATATAGCTGTCCGCTTCTTTCCTTGAAACGCCTATATCCTTTGCAAGAGAAAACGCTCCTATGCCGTATACGATACCGAAATTGACAGCCTTTGCGCGGCTTCTCATCGTTGAGTTGACCATATCAACAGGCAGTCCGAAAACCTGCGAAGCTGTCACGGAGTGTACGTCAATGTTATTTTTAAAAGCATTTATCATTTCTTTATCGTCGGCAATGTGAGCAAGAACTCTCAGCTCAATCTGTGAGTAATCGGCGTCGATGAGAGTGCAGCCCTCGTCTGCGATAAAAAATCTTCTCAGCTCTCTGCCAACCTCCGTCCTTACGGGGATATTCTGCAAATTAGGCTCAAGCGACGAAATTCGCCCTGTTCTTGTTTCGGTCTGATTGAAAATGGAATGAATACGTCCGTTTTCATCTGCCACCTTTGCCAAGCTGTCGCAATAGGTGGATTTCAGCTTGGAAAGAGTTCTGTATTCAAGAATCATGTCTATAGCAGGGTGAACGTCACGTATTGCCTCAAGAACATCTGCGCTTGTCGAATAACCGCTTTTTGTCTTTTTTGCGCCGGGAAGTCCCAGCTTCTCGAACAAGGCAGCACCAAGCTGCTTTGGAGAATTGATGTTGAATCTGTCGCCGACGCAGTCGTAGATCTCTTCCTGAAGAGCCGATATTTTGCCGCCAAGCATTTGACCATAGTTTTCTATTTCGCCTTTGTCTACCTTAAAACCAACGCTTTCCATATTTGCAAGGACATTAGCCAAAGGTATCTCAATATTTTTCAGCAGATCAAGCTGCGAAAACTCCGCCAGCTTTTCCTTTAAAACATCGCAAAGCGCAGGCAGAAACGCTGTGTTCGAAGCAAGCTCGCTGCTGTAAAGAAGCGAGTCCTCATAGTATTTTACAGTGATCTTATACTCGTCCAACAGTCTTCCCGTTTCGTAATCGCTTGCGGACGGATTAAGAATATATGCCGCAAGCTGAGTATCCATTGTGATGTTTTTGACCTCAATGCCGTGAGCTTTTGCGAATGCGAAAACCGCCTTTGAGTTGACCGTGAGCTTCTCGATACTTTCGTCCCGAAGCAGATGCGCAAACATTTCGTAAGAGCCGCTGTCTGCAGCAGCTACGGTGTCGCCCAGATTTACATACAAATAATTAAGATCATTTTTGTAAATATCTGCGATAAAATAAGCTTTTTTGTCGGCCTTTAATTTTTCGAGGATCTTTTCGGTATCGGGTTCGGTGTCGAGCTTCGGCAGAACCGCTTCTTTCTTTTCAACCCTGTCAACGGCTTTAATATCGGCTTTCAGCCCCCAACGCTTTATCAGAGAGAAAAACTCCAGATCCGCAAGCTTTTTTACAACCTCTTCGGGATCGTATTCTTTTACTGCATAATGCGAAAGCTCGGTGTCGATCGGAGCGTCACGGCTGATAGTTCCGAGCATTTTGCTCATGAACGCGCTGTCACGGCCGTTTACAAGCTTGTTTCTCATAGACGCCTTTATGTCGATAGTTTCTATATTGTCGTAAATATAGTCTATAGTTCCGAAAGCTCTTATGAGATCGCCGGCGCCCTTCTGACCTATTCCGGCAACACCGGGAATATTGTCGGAGGTATCTCCCTGAAGAGCCTTTATCTCGATCAGCTGCTGCGGAGAAACGCCGTATTCTTCACGAATTTTCTCCACATCGTACAAATCGGACTCCGCCTTGCCCATTCTCGTTCTTGCAAGTCTGACCGTCACATTTTCGGATACAAGCTGCAAAGAATCTCTGTCGCCGGTTGCAATCACACATTTGCTGCCTGTTTTGTCGCACTCTGCCGCAAGCGTTCCGAGAATGTCGTCGGCTTCAAAGCCCTCGCACTCAACAAGCGTATATCCCAATGTTTTCAGCACATCTTTCAGAACCGGCATTTGCTGAGCAAGCTCGTCGGGCATTCCTTTTCTGTTCGCTTTGTAGCCGTCATAAGTCTTGTGACGGAATGTCGGCGCTTTGAGATCAAACGCTATGGCAACGGCATTCGGTTCGCTTTCCTCTTTTATTTTATCAAGCATAGTCAAAAAACCGTAAACGGCATTTGTAAAGCGTCCGTCTTTAGTTGTCAAAAGCTTGTTTCCGTAGAACGCTCTGTTTACTATACTGTTTCCGTCAACCACCAAAAGTGTCATTTTTCCAACACTCCTTTTTTATTAATCTATCAATCCCTTGACGGCTGTAACTTCCTTATCCTTTATGTAAACTCTCGGCACACGCTTTCCGACCAGGCAGACAACCTCGTAATTTATCGTGCCCGTCCAGGAGGCAACGTCATCTGTTGAAATCTGCGCATTCTTTGATTTTCCCACAACCGTCACGATATCACCAACTTTAACGTCTTCAATATCCGTCACGTCTATCATGCACTGATCCATGCAGATCCTACCGATAACCTTCGCCTTTTTGCCTTTTACGATCATATATGCGCTCTCTGCGAGATTTCTGATGTAGCCGTCGGCATAACCGATGGGAACGGTAGCTATTCTCAGCTTTTTGTCTGCCGTGAAAGTCCGTCCGTAGCTTACCGTTGTACCCTCCTCGATATCCTTGACATGAGCAACGACCGACTTGATCTCCATAGCAGGCTTCAGATCAAGCTGTCCCTTAAGTTTACCCGAGGGAGCAAGTCCGTAAAGAATTATTCCGGCTCTGACCATATCGGCGTGCATATTTTTGTAATCCATTATTGCCGCGCTGTTTGCGCAATGACAGATTATTTTGTCGGTGTCTATACCGTTTTCACGAAGAGCTTCGATAAGATCACTAAAGCACGAAAACTGGTACTCCGTAAACTCTCTTCCCTCTTGTTTTTCGTCGGAAACCGCAAAATGTGTAAAGATTCCCTCGGGAATAAGCCCTTCAAGCTTAAATATTTCGATCGCCTGAGCCGCTGCGTTATCACCGCCGCTGTTTCGGCACATAATTCCGATGCGGCTCATGCCTGTGTCAAGCTTTAAGTGTACCTTCACTTCGACGCCGCTCTGACGCGCACTTTGAGAGAGCTTTCTTGCATAATCGACCGACACGACCGCCTGCGAAATATTATTATCACTAAGCTCCTTTGCATAAATTTCGGGAGTATATCCAAGTATCAGAATCGGAAGTGTAATTCCGCCTATTCTAAGCTCCAGCGCCTCTTCAAGATTTGAAACCGCAAAGAAATCCGCTCCCAGGCTTTCGTAAAGATGTGCAAGCTCCAATGCGCCGTGACCGTATGCGTCGGCTTTTATAACACAGCACAGCTTAGTTTTGTCCGATATCCGGGATTTGATAATTTTGAAATTATGCTCTATCTTATCGAGATTGACCTCAGCCCATGTTCTTTTGAAGTAACTGTCCACTTTTGTTTCCTCCGAATTTTTTATAATTGATAATTACTGTTCACAGCTTAAAGCTTATTTCCTGTCGATCCAAGCAGTTGGTTCTATTTTACCGGATCGACGTGCCCAAACCCCCAACCCCCTTTCCCCGGTGGGAAAGGGGGCTTTCAGGCTGAGGGCTTCGCCCGCAACCTATCGGGGACTGCGTCCCCGAACCCCTGCATTCGATCTTCACTGTTTTAAGCTGTGGATAGTGGATTGATAATACTATTTGATGATCTGCATTCTAAGCAGTTCCTTAAAATACTATTATAATACTTCCCACTAAAAAAGGCAATATTTTGCGATCAACACGGAAAGCATTTTTTTAATAATACACTCAAACTTTCCACACCTAAAATAAAGTACACCAAAGCGTCTATCTGTATTGAACAATATAAAAATCGGAAATCGCTGTCGAATCCTGCTTTATCACTCAATCAAATTAAAATTCGCCGTCTAACGGAGCGTAAGCCCCGAACCCTACATACATACATTTATTCTACTCTTAAGTTTTTGAGAATTGCACAAAAAAGTTTGAAAGAGGACAATTAAAGTTTTCGCCAAGCCTTTTTCAAAAGGCTTGCAGGATCCAAGGGCAGCGCCCTTGGCCGCCGGAGGCATTCATCGGACTGCTGCAGTCGTGAACGATCCAATAACTGTTTTTGAAAATTTATGTAATAAACCTTTAAATTTTAAAGAATTTTTTTAACTGCGTAAAAATTTTTCTGTATAATTTGTAAACTTTTCAAAAAACGCTTGATTTGTAACTAAAAATGTGGTATTATGTAACCAATTTGTTACAACTTGTAATAAATCATTTTCTTAAATATCACACCTAACTGAGGAATAGGCAATATTCGGAGCAAAATATTTGAACGGAGGTTATTACAATGTCTAAAATATTGCGCAGGTGCCTTTCTTCGGTGCTTGCGATCATGCTTTTGGCATCACTGTTTTTAAACGCCTCGCTCAATGCGAGTGCCGATAACAAAACAGGCGAAGGTCTTGCCGCTCACGCCATGCAGGCTTACAATGAGGGCTGGAGTTACGTTTGGGGAGGTTCTTCTCCCGGAGGCGTTGACTGTTCGGGTCTTATCTACTCCTATGTCGGCTCGGGCGCAAGAACTACAGAAGATATGCTCAACTCCTCATCCGAGTCGGGTTATGTTTCAGACGGCGTTCCCGAAATTCCGGGACTCGGTTTATGGCAGCCCGGTCACGTAGGAGTTTATGTCGGCGGCGGTATGGCTGTTGACGCTCGTGATGAAATATCTAACGTCTGCTATCAATCGGTTGCAACAAAAAGTTGGGTCATGTGGTTTAAGGTAAACGGTGTTTCATATAACACCGATTCAAGTGTAGCAAATGATAACCAAAAAAGTGAAGACGATAACGATTCGGTTTCACAGGAGAACAGCTTTGCTTCTCTCTCCGTCGGCTCAAGCGGTTACGATGTTCAGCAGCTTCAGCAAAGATTGAAGGAGCTTGGTTATTTTGACGAAGATACTACCCTGTATTTCGGTAATGTAACTCAGGCAGCTCTCATTGATTTTCAAAAAGCAGCAGGCATCGAACCGAGCGGTGTTTATGACGAACAGTCGATGACTGCTCTCACCGCAGACGACGCTCCTTTCAAAGCCGCTCAATCAGAAGATGATTGCGACAGCGAAACTGATATTCAAGACTCGGACGAATCCGAAATTCCCGATGACATCGAAGAGAACGTCAATATCCCGAATGTCGGTGAGGAACTTAATGATTCCGACGATGACAGCACTTCGGAGGATATCATCACATCAGATGAAACTCAGCAAGACTCCGATGATCAGAATACAGATTCGAACTACGAACAGTCTTCTCAAACAGCATTTGAGTATTACGATGACTCAAATGTCCACACCTTGAAGCCTGCTGTCTATAAAGGCGGCGACTCGGGAAAGGACATTTCGAGCATTCAGTATATGCTTGAAAAGCTTAGCTATTATTACTATGACATAACGGGTGAATATGACGAGAAAACTGCAAGCGCCGTTGAATTTTTCCAGCTCGACAACAAACTCGACGCAACAGGCTATATTGACGAGGATACTCTTTTCAGAATTTTTGAAAACTATTCCGAAATAGTAGCCGAATCCGACGATTTTTCAAAGCTTGAAGAGCTGTTCCCCGAGGAGAACAACGATGATCTCGCAGCCGTTTCCGACATCGACAGCGATTCGCCCGGGGTCATCGGCGATCTTACATATGATGAGAATTCAGATCTCGGCACATTAGACGAATCCACCGAATACGCTGCATCTGCCGCTCGGAATACTTCGGAGCTTGAAGCAAGCGGTTCGGCTTCCGACGAATCTGTTTCAGACCCGAATAATTCATCTGACGAAAACGCCGAAGAAACAGATGCAATCTCTTCGGACTCGGACGAGAACACTTCCGACTCCGAATCAAACGAGGTCGTTTCCGCAGAGTCCGAAAGCTCTGACACAGAAGCTGCCTCTGCAAACGAAGAAGCTTCCGCAAAAACAGTTATCTCCGACACCGACTCTTCATCGGACAAGTCCGCAGATACAGGCGCTGCAGTCTCCGAGAACAAATCTGTATCGTCAGCGGCTGCTTCCACTGCTTCTTCACAGGTTAAATCGCCAAAAACAGGCGATCCATTCGTTATGACTGTAAAAAATATTATTGATGAATACGTCAATACAACTTTCGTACTGGCAGCTGTTGCTGTTTCGTTGATCGCTGCTTTCTTCTTCGGAACGGTTCATTACTGGAATGTTTCAATGGAAAAAAGAAGACAGCGCGCAAGAAAAGCTACAACAGTTTCTGTTTACAGACGCGGTTCAATGTAAAATATTTTATATTTGGTTATCTTGTGGCAGAGCTGCCTGAATAAAGCAGTTTCGGCATAGAATTTTTTCCTTTGCGATAGTAAAAGTCTGACTGCCCGGTCGCTCGCCTGTACCTTACAGGTACAAAACATTTTTTTCATATTTTGTATCCGGTTTGCCGCCCCTCCGTTTCGGAGGGGTTTTCCTTTTTAAAAATACCGACAACTCCCATAAAAAGCAGAAATATTCCAAACAGCTTGGTTAAACCTGAATTATCAAAACGTCCGCAAAGCCCCGAGCCCAAGACTGTTCCGAGAGTTCCTAAAAATGACAGAGGAAACACATATCTCCAATCTATCATTTTTTTCTTGGTGTAATAAATAACCGCAAGCGCCGCCGTGGGTAAAAAAAACAACAGATTGATCCCCTGAGCCGTGCTTTGCGGAACTTTCGCAATGAGCGTCAGATAAATTATCAGAACTCCGCCCCCTCCCATACCCATCGAACCGATAAGTCCCGAGATAAATGCCGCAATACCGCTTATTAACCAACTCATAAAAATCATCGCCTATCCGGTTATCATTCTTATACCTGCCCAAATCATGAAAAGTGAAAATACTATCCTCAGATGCTTCGATCTCAGCCTTGTAAGCAAGATCGCTCCCACCGCCGCGCCAATAACCCCAAACGGCGCATACGGCATGACATCGGTTATTCTGACTCTTCCCCTGTTCAGATATGATATACTGCTCGCAATGCTCATCGGAAGTATGATCGCAACCGTTGTGGCATGGGCGCTCCGGGCATTAAGTTCACGCTTTAGTGTCGGAACTATCAGCATTCCTCCCCCAGCCCCGAGAAGTCCGTTGATTATCCCCGAAAGAAAGCATATCGGAAATTTTTTTGCAAAATGCTTCTTTTTTGCATCATTCTCCGCTGTTTTTATAATACTCACTGCGGCAGCACCTTCCTTTTATTTTTATTAGTATTTGCAAAAAAAGCAGCCATATTTATTTTTCTGCAAAAAAATACGGCAGACACCATTTAAAAGGTGTTTGCCGTATCATAATAATATAATTTTGTGTATAAAAAATCCCGCCTAACCGTAGGTGTTCGTACATAACCTGCCTACTAAGTGACAGGTGGGCACCTCCTCACGGGTTCACGCTCCCTTCGTCCGCAAAAGCGGGAGGTCTGCAATCCGCCGCAAGAGTCCGGTTCCCAAAATAAAATTTGTAGGGTTATAGAGAACACATTCACGCATTACGCAGGATAATTCAGTTAAATAATCTTAAAAACAGAAAAAGACCGTCAGTCCTCTTCGTCTACTCCGTCATAAAGACTCTCAAAACGCTCGCTGAAAATCTCATCAAGCTCATCGAGAAGATCGTCATCTTCGACCTCGGCAAGCTGCTCTTCGCCGTCTTCGTCAACTACTTCAAAGATGTAATACTCTCCCTCGGCATCAACCTGATCTTGAGGATCTTCATAAACAGGATACAATGCATAGTAAGTTTTGTCATCATGCTCTAACGTATCCAAAATTTCAAAAGCGTGTTCTTCACCGTCATCATCAAGAAGAACGATCAAGTCTGCTTCAAACTCTTCGCTCATCGGATCAACTCCTTTAAATCTCTTACATATATATTTTAACCGTTTATTGCAGATTAGTCAAGAGGAAATATAATTTTTTTATATTTTTAAAATGATTTTTTATTAATTTTAGTTAATTATTCGAACTTCCCACTTGTGGATTTCCATTCTGCTCTCATTAAAGCGTTATTTTTTGGAGCAATATATCGTTGGTACGCTGCTTTTGGAAACCGCAAATGCAAGGCGGAAATGCCCTTGGGGTACTTTTAAAAAAGTTTGATCAAAACTTTAATATGCTAAATCTTTTAGATGTCAAGTATAATTCTATAAATGAGCAAATTTGAAAACTGCACATAAATGTTTGAAAGAGGACAATTAAAGTTTTAGCCTAGCTTTTTTTAAAAGCTGGCGGTTTCCAAAGGCAGAGCCTTTGGTCGCCGTCGTGCCGCCGGAGAAATATCCGAAGCGTTCAGCCCAGCTAACACATAAGTTCCGTATTCCAATCAATCTACGCCTTCGGCTTGATTTCTTGGAACGTCACTTATTTGCAAGGGGTGAATTCAAAAACAGTCCGGTGGACTGTTTTT
>CACYDY010000035.1 GCA_902773245.1 uncultured Ruminococcus sp. | reverse complement strand
TTGGGGGTATGGGTGACGTCAATAAGTGTTAAATAGAACCAAAGGCTTGGGTCAACAGGAACAAATCCTTAAGTTGTGGACAGTGATATATAAATTCCATTTGAGCTTTGCCCCCTGTATTGGAAAGCCGTATTTCCTTAATCTGCGAATTACAATACCCACGTTCGTAAAAATTCAAAATTTCATGTTGAAAAAGATCCCGAGTTATTATAAAATAATAATGAAAGAAAAGAATATGCGTTTTTATTGGGAGATGAACAGAGCGTGAGCAAGGTTAACAGGGATTTTGACGGGATAGAAAGAGAAGAAAGCACCGCCGGGCTGATGGTATTGAGGATCTTTATAATTTTTGTTATTGTCGGATTTGTCGCAGCGTCGGCATGGCTTTTTTACGGCAAGCTAAAGCGTGAAACGGAGAATAACGTTCCTGCCGTGACAGAAACTGTCGATACCGACGCTTTCTATCAAAAATACGACACGAACGCGCAGAGCGTGCTTTTGAAATATGTGAACGGCAAAGCTCCGATCAGTGATTACGAAGAGTTCGAAATAGTCGATCTCGGGGAAAATATCAGGATCAATCAGCTTGCAAAAACAAGCTTCGAAAGAATGACGGCGGACGCTGCCAAAAACGGAATTGACATCAAAGCTGTCAAGGGCTTTATGACAGCGGAAGAATGCAATGCCGTGTTTAAAACCTATCTTCTTGATTTTGAGAAGGGCGGTATCGCCCATGCTCAGTCGGAGATCATGGCAAAGGAGATATTTCCGCCGGCGGAGTACAACGAGTTTCGAACGGGTCTGCTCGTGAGGCTGTCCGAGGACGAAAGCGAGGAGTTCCAAAAATCGGACGAGTATGCATGGCTTTATAAAAACGGCGTGAATTACGGTTTTATCAACAGATATACCGGGGACAAAAAATCTGTCACCGGTATTAACGAGGACTTGACGGTTTATCGATTTGTCGGTACTGAAAATGCACAAAAAATGCGAAGCTTTGGAATGTGTCTTGAGGAATATTCCGAATATCGTTCGGCGAGATAACATTTTTTGAATATTTCTCGGAGAATCTTTGAAAAAGACTTGATTTTTTACGAAAAAGATGTTATAATTCTAATGTTACTACGGAATATTGAAAGAGGTGAATTATAGATGAAGCAGAATACCCATCCTAAGTATGAGCAGACTACTATCACTTGCGCTTGCGGCAATGTTATCGAAACAGGCTCTACAAAGGAAAATATCCGTGTTGAAATTTGTTCTAAGTGCCACCCGTTCTTTACAGGAAAGCAGAAGCTCGTAGATACAGGCGGACGTGTAGACAGATTTAATAAGCGTTATGGAATGTCACAGAAGTAATTTTGTGCTTTGACAGCGCTTTTCCTAACTGAAATTTAATAAAGATGCCCGTCATCGGATTCAAAAGATTCCCTGACGGGTGTTTTGTTATGCGGGAGGTGGACGAAGGTGAACGAATATGTTACGGTGTCGCAGTTTGGAGCGGACGAATTTATCGAAAAACGTTCTCGTTTTATCGGTTACTGCAAGCCTGTGAAAACTCAGGAGGAGGCAGTTTCATTTATAAATGAAATACGCTCAAAGCACTGGGACGCAACGCACAATGTCTATGCCTATGTTTTGTCGGACGGTCAGATCAGCCGCTACAGCGATGACAACGAACCGCAGGGTACGGCAGGCGTTCCCGTTCTTGATGTGATAAAGAAATCCGGAATGGTTGATGTTGTCGTTGTGGCAACAAGATATTTCGGTGGGATCATGCTTGGAGCGGGCGGTCTTGTGAGGGCGTATTCCCACACTGCGAGCATAGCTCTTGCCGCCGCAAAGCCCGTAACCATGCAGCTGTGCAAAGAGGGCAGAGTTGTGTGCGGCTACAGCCAATACGGAAAGGTCAGTTCGCTGGTTCCCGAATGCGGGGGAGTTGTTGACGATTCTCTTTTCGGAGAGAATGTTGAGATAATATTCCATATCCCCGAAAGCAGCTTCAAAAAGCTGAACAAAGAGCTTGCCGACGCAACAAGCGGCGAGGTTCAGGCTGAGGAAACCGGGCAGCTGTACTACCCGAAAAATTCCTGATAGCAGCCTGAACCG